>VFJM01000159.1 GCA_009886055.1 Geobacter sp.
ATCGGCAAGCAGCGTAACGGCGCGATCGGCACTGTCAGCCTGGCCTTTTTCGGCGAGCATACCCGGTTTGAGAACCTGAGTGACCGGAACGAATAGCCTGGCACCGCATCAGTTTGTATCCAACCACGGAGGCCTGTCATGACAGGACAAAAAAAGGGTTGTTTGGGCGCCGTTCTCTCCGCCTGCATCATCACCGAACAGGAGATTTGTTCATGAACTTCAACCATTTTGACGAAAGAGGCCACGCGATTATGGTCGATGTCAGCGCCAAGCAGCCGACCATGCGGACCGCCATTGCAGCAGCCGAAGTGCGGCTCTCGCCGGGACTGCTGGCGGCCATCAAGGGGGGAGGCGTAGCCAAGGGCGACGTGCTGGGCATTGCCCGTCTGGCCGGCATCATGGCCGCCAAACGGACACCGGATCTGATCCCGCTTTCCCACCCGCTTGCCATCCATAACGTCACCGTTGATTTCGAAATGGACGAACCGGCCGGAGTGATCACGGTCCGCTGCAGCGTACGGGCCTATGAGCGCACCGGAGTGGAAATGGAAGCCATGACCGGGGCCACCCTGGCGGCTCTGACGATTTATGACATGTGCAAGGGAAGCGATAAATCGATTACGATCGGCGAAATCAAGCTGCTTTTCAAGGAAGGGGGCAAAAGCGGCGTCTTCCGCCGTAACGTGGATGGAAACGCCTAGCCTGGTATCTGCATGCAGATAGAACAGACCATAAGGCTTTCCGTTTTTGCGGGCGTGCTTCTGCTGGTTGCACTCGGGGAGATCATCGCGCCCCGCCGTCCCCTGCTGGATAACAAGAGGAGGCGCTGGTTTACCAATCTCACCCTTGTTGTGATCGACACGACCGCAGTCAGACTCCTCTTCCCGATCCTCCCCGTCGCCCTGGCACAGATCGCAGAGGCGCGCGGGTGGGGGCTTTTCAATGTCCTACCGGTAACTCTCTGGCTCAAAATCCTTCTGAGCCTGCTCCTCCTCGATTTCATCATCTATCTTCAGCACATCCTGTTCCACTATACTCCGATATTATGGCGCCTACACCGGATGCACCACACCGACCTCGATCTGGACGTAACGAGCGGCAATCGCTTCCATCCGCTGGAAATTATGATCTCGATGCTGATTAAAATGGCGGCGGTGGTCATTCTGGGTGTGCCGCCAGTGGCGGCACTGGCCTTCGAGGTTGTTCTGAATGCGTGCTCCATGTTCAGCCACGGCAATATCAGACTACCCGCCGCTTTCGACCGCCTGCTGCGCCTGTTCCTGGTTACTCCGGACATGCACCGCGTCCATCATTCGACGATTGTGCGCGAGACCAACAGTAATTTCGGTTTCAATCTCACCTGGTGGGATCGTATCTGCGGGACCTATCGCCCCCAGCCCGAAAAAGGGCACCTGGGTATGACTATCGGACTCAAAGAATACCGCGATCCGCAACGGCTTACCCTGCTCCGTCTCCTTATTCAGCCGTTTACCTCTCCATGAACGGCTCCGGGGAAATTAATTAAAATCCTGCCAGCCTCAACCTCACTATCGAACACCTCCCCACTATTATATTTACATTCATATAGTACGATGTTATATGTATTCCCCTGCACAATAAATCAGGAGGAGTCATGAAAGCGCTGCTGGAATATAAATTTCTGATCCCAATGGTTCTGCTGCTCGGATTTGCCCCGTTTTTTCCCCAGCCGCACATCGTGGAAAAAATCAGGATGCTGATGGCCGGTACACTGAAACGCCCGATCGATATCTTTGACCTTGCATGGCATGCCTGGCCGTTTTTCCTGTTGGGATATCGGGTAGTTCGAGACATGACAACCAGATAGAGAGTGTCCATTCTTTCAGAGGAGTTACCGTGCAGGCCAGGGAATTAGCTCAACGCATCAAAACAAAAAAATCGCCGGCCACTGTCGATGTCCGGAGCGGCTTCGAGTTTAGCAGCGGTCACATACCGGGTGCCATCCATGCCCCGACCTGGAAAATCCTGCTGAAAATGGCACGGTTGCCAGAGGATAAGAGCGCCGAACTGGTGGTCACCTGCGAGCATGGTCCACGCGCCCGGATGGCTCAGGGACTTTTGGGCCTGTACGGTTACCGGAACG
>VFJM01000190.1 GCA_009886055.1 Geobacter sp.
ATCCGGATTGTCGTCAACGGTGCCGGCGCTTCCGCCAACTCCTGTGCAAAACTCGCCATCGCACTCGGCGTCAAGCCGAACAACATGATCATGTGCGACACCAAGGGTGTCATCTACAAAGGTCGCGTCGAAGGGATGAACCCCTACAAGGAACTCTTTGCCGCCGAGACCCACTTTCGTACTCTGGAGGAAGCCGCCGTTGGGGCTGACGTCCTGTTCGGCCTTTCCGCCAAGGGGGCATTTACGCAAGAGATGGTCGCCAGTATGGCCCCAAATCCGATCATTTTTGCCATGGCCAACCCCGACCCGGAAATAACTCCGGAAGATGCCAAAGCAGTCCGCAGTGACGTCATGATTGCCACCGGTCGTTCCGATTACCCCAATCAGGTCAACAATGTCCTCGGTTTTCCCTTCATCTTCCGGGGCGCCCTCGATTGTCGCGCCAGCTGCATCAACGAAGAGATGAAGCTGGCTGCCGTCAAAGCCCTGGCACAGTTAGCCCGCGAAGAATGCCCCGACTCCGTCTGTAAAGCTTACGGCAACCAGAAATTTGTCTTTGGCCCCAACTACATCATCCCGAAGCCGTTCGATCCGCGCGTTCTGCTGCATGTGGCGCCGGCAATTGCCCAAGCGGCGATGGACAGCGGCGTTGCCCGCCAGCCGATTGAAGATATGGCCAGATATATTGAACACCTCGAATCAACCCAGGGTAAATCCAAAGAGATCATGCGCATGGTTATCAACAAGGCAAAGAGTGATCCGAAAACGATCGTATTTCCGGAAGGGGATAACGAAAAAATCATCAGGGCTGCAAAAGAACTGGTCGAGGAGGGGATTGCGAAGCCGATCCTGATCGGCGACAAAAAGAAAATCTCTCAGAAGATGGCCGAGTTGAATATCGAGCTGGATGTTCCTGTTATCGATCCTGGTGAATCAGAGCTGACAGATCATTATGCCGAAGAGCTCTACAAGCTGCGCCAGCGCAAGGGGCTGACCCTTTCTGAATCTCAGCGCCTTCTGCGGCGCAAATCGCGTACTCACTTCGGCTCAATGATGGTTCGTATGGGAGATGCCGAAGCCCTGCTGGGGGGGATTGATACGCACTATCCGGAGACGATCCGTCCGGCATTGGAGGTCGTTGGCAAGCAAAAGGGGCTCTCCAGCGTTCATGGCCTCTATATGATGGTTTTCAAAAAAGGTGTCTACTTTCTGGCCGACACGACCGTCACGATTGATCCGACAGCTGAAGAGCTTGCCGAAACCGCTATCCTGGCTGCCGAAAAGGTCCGCATGCTTGATATCGAACCGCGGGTCGCTATGCTCTCCTTTGCTAACTTCGGGTCAGTAAAGCATCCACAGGTGGACAAGGTGCGTAAAGCCACCGAGATCGTCAAGCAGCGTGCACCCGATCTGATTGTGGAAGGCGAGATGCAGGCCGACACGGCAGTAGTCCAGGAACTGCTGGAAGGATTCACATTTTCAAAGCTCAAGACAAACGCCAACATCCTTATTTTCCCTGATCTTAACTCGGGCAACATCTGTTACAAACTTTTGCATCATCTGGGGGGGGCCGAGGCAATCGGTCCGATTCTCATGGGCATGAATAAGCCGGTTCACGTTCTGCAGCGTGGTGACAGCGTTGACGACATTGTCAATATGGCCGCCATTGCTGTAGTGGATGCTCAAACGACATAATTCTTTTCATGGCACATAATTTGTAATTCATATTTTTTTTCAAAAGGCACGGGAGCAGGCTAAGACAGCACTTCGTGCCTTTTGTTTTATATTTCAGTATGTTACGCATGGTTCTGCTGATTGTTATCGGCGGTAATTTTTGACCTGGTAACGTAAAAGCACCGGATATCAGATAGTAGCTGCGGTTATTTGCCGCACATAATTCATGGCGATGGCTTCAAAGGGGATAATTCTTAATTATATCCGACAGTAATGAATTGACATGTCTCGAAAATTACATTAGTTTCATGGCCGTTGTAAAATGAGTTATTCCAGGAGGCTCAGATGTTCCTTCTCCCTAAGGGCAGCCCGTTATTTGAAAATCTTGCCGTTTCGAAGCTGAAGCTGCCGGACGTATTAACAAAGCTGAGTAATGGTGCTTTCACCGGCTATGCAAGTTTTATCTTTCAGTCCAGCACGGCCATCCTGGTATTTGAAGCGGGGAAATTGGTCAGCGTTCTTGTGGAAGGGGAGAATGGTAAGAGGGAGACAGGATTTGAAGCTCTCTCTGCGCTTGCGGAATTAATGATTACGACTGGAAGCGGTGCCCTGAATGTCTATAAACTTTCCAAAGATCTCACCATGTGTATTCATGCTCTCTTGGAAGGAGAAATTCTCTATAAAGCCCAAGATCTGAAGCTGATCGATATAAACACCCTCCTTAAAAAGGTCAAAGATGATCAAATGAATGGCTGTCTGCGCATCTATACCGATGAACATTCAGCCATGATTTTTTATAAGGACGGGAATCCGCTTGGTTTTTTCCATGACGGTGCCAGCGACATAGAGACTTCATCCTCGGAGTCGCAAAAAATAGCAGGGCTGCCTGGCGCCAAGATTGACCTGTTTTCGACACAAAGCGCTGACGCGTTGATGGGGACAAACCTGCTTGAAGTTACAAATATTCAAATAATATGGGATACCTGCGTTGCTCTTCATAAATCAGAAATTGACAAAACAAATCTTGAACGTCAGGAACGTGACAGAAAAATCGTCTCGCAGAAACTTGCAGAGTTGGAAGATCAGGTGAAATCAATCGTGGGTGAGTATGTCGGCAAGGTTGGTCGCGGTATTGTTGACAAGGAAATCTCGGATAATGGCGGGAATTCGTGTCTGATAGATGCTGATGGGGCTGAAAAATTCATGAAAGGTGTAGAGCGGGCTGCAAAACTACTTGTCAGCGGCACAAATATCAAGTTGATGATGGAGAAGCTCTCTTCTGCACTTTCTACCGGAAAAATAGAGTTTTAATTTTATTGCTGCGCACTGGAGGATATTATGGAAAAGTTTTTTGAATTGCTGACCCAGATGAATCCGTTCGACCTTATCCAGGTAATTTTCTGGGGGGTGGCGGGCGCGATAAGTTTTTACTTCAGTATCGGTAATGCCCGTGTCTGGACAAGTATTTCGATCGGATTTTTTCTGATCTTTCTCAGTCAGGCGTATGGCATTAACCCGTGGGGGCACTACCAAAAACTCACCGCATTTCACTATATTATCGGCACCGTGGCGATCATGACTATTACCCACGGGTTCCTCGAGTACTATGTATTCTGTCGTACCTTTGAAATATCGGGGAACAAGCTCATCGTATACATAAGCACAATTGCGGTTCTCGCCGTATCCGGTGCCTTCCTGGTCATTAACCCAACACCGAGTCCCAACACGATCAGAAACTTCAAGATGGTTGAAAATGCGATCTGGGTCTTTCTGTGTGTTATGAACCTGGAAATCGTCCGGAAAATTTATGCAGCCATCAAAGACTCGGATATTTCTAAAGGATTCATCGCCTTTGGTATAGTATTTATTTGTATATTTATCTGGAGAGGCTCCGACCTGTATCTGCAGATATTCCAGTGGGATAAAGACTGGCAGGACATTATTTCTCTTATGACGGAAGAAAGCTCTGATATCGAGGAATACATTGGGCGTGTTGAGCTTTCACAAGAAGTGAGTCGCTATGCAGGTCTTTTATCCGGAATTTCGGTTGCTGGCTCGTTTGCCTATATGTACAGACTGCTGAAATAGAAGTATGCCGACTTATAGTCCATTGGAGGAGCCATTATGCCGTTTACAGTAAGGTTACCGCTGACCATCGCGTTATCTCTGTTTTTGTTTTCGCTTTTAGGTTGCGGAGAAAAAACGGTTGTTGGTACGAGTGTCAGCAAATTAGAAGCTTCACAAAACTGCATTGATTGCCACGAGGCTAGAGTATCATCAGTTACCGGAAAATCTGTTGCAGATGAGTGGCAGCTTTCAGCTCATAATCTTAGCAACAAAGCGGGGTGTGCCGACTGTCATTTTGAGTCTCTGACTCATTCACTCTGGCACCCTGATTGTACTAAATGTCATGGTGGAACACCGATGGGTGGGACTAAAGGTTTGCCTCCCTACGCCATCAGAAATCCAGACAGTTATGGGTCTTGTGCTAAATGCCATAATGCAGGTGGCGGTTTCAGGATGAGTGTCTACGACGGCATAACAACCAATCCTCTTACCAACCATTTTTCGACACCAACACTGGCCGATTACACCTCCGGCACGTATAATCCCCGTTATGTGACCAAAAACTATGAGAAGTCCTGTCGATCGTGCCATAACCCCCATGATACGACGTCTCGGATAAATATACTGCGCCAATGGGCGCGCAGCGGTAAAGGGGATGTTAACGCTCTGCCTTGGAAAAATTACGATTTTAAAACCCGCGGCACCTCTACCCCTGGCGCCACGGCAGCCAACTCCTTCGGCACTGACTGTGTTCGCTGCCATACAGCAACCGGCCACTTAAATTATCTGAATACTGGTAGCATAGCTCCATTCGGGACATCAAAAACTGACGGCAAGGAGGTGCTAGCCTGTAACGTCTGTCATATAGACTACAGCTATGCCCGGAGACAGGTGGGGGCCGTTACGACGTACTACAATAAATCCACTGTCAGCAAGATGAGGATTCGCATATCGGTAACCTACCCCAATATTGGTGAATCAAACCTCTGTCTTAACTGCCACGTCGGCAGGGAGACAGGTGCAATCATCAAGGAACTGGGTGATGCAAACCTCACTGCCAACAAAACGACAACTCCAAGTGGCGCCTATAACTTCAGTAATGCTTCTTTTGAAAACTCGCACTATCTGACAGCAGGTGCGACAGTATTCAAAACAAGCGGTTTCGAGTTTTACAGTTCCCACTATTACAACAATCCTTCATTCTATGCCCATGACAAGATCGGTGTTTCAAATTTCAAAAATACCGGCACCAGCGGCCCCTGCATCACCTGCCACATGAAGCCGGGAAACCATACGTTCCTGCCGGTTGTCAAAGACAATAACGGCAATGTCACAGCGTTAGCAAACAGCGCTACCTGCAACAACGCTCTGTGCCATAACGGCAGCATGAGCGCCACTGAAATCGAACACCAAAAAGAGCAATATAATGCTGCAATGGGCGCCCTGAAAGCAATGCTGCAGGAAAAGCTATTCATTTACTTTTCCACGGCTAATCCCTACTTCTTTACCAAGCCATATGTCACTAATTATGTGGAAACCGGGAGCTGTTTGAACCAACCGGTAAAAAACTGGCTCTCAGGTGCATCAACAACAGATCCAACCTATAATTCATCTACAAAAAAATGCACATCTACTATAACTGGCGGCACCGTCGGGACCGGTCCAAACAACATGGGCGCTGCTTTCAACTATAACCTGCTTTATCATGATTTTGGCGCATTCGCCCACAACCGATACTATGTCAAGCGTCTGATTTATGATTCGATCAGTTGGCTCTACGACAACGATATCAAGTTGACAAGCAACGCCCTTGGGTACTTATCGGATGTTGAGGCCGCAATCCAGAATTCTGCCGTATTAACGGCTCAACAGAAAAGTGATGCCTTTAGTTATCTCTTTACCGGCAGGGGTTATACAACTTATATTGCCAAAGATTCACGCAACTGGCGACCAGGTAGCGACCCATTAAGCCCGGTGTATTGATGCAATGTCTGTGAACAATGTTCATCATAATTATTCTGGAGGATCCATGAAACTATTAGTTTCGCTCGTTACAGGCATTCTTTTGCTCGTTTTCTATGTTGCTCCTTCCCACGCCATCCCGGCCTTCACACGCGCCAATAACGTGGAATGCAGCACATGCCATACCATCTTTCCTGAGCTGAATGAGTATGGCGAAGCGTTTCTGAAAAACTCATATGTTTACTCCGGCAAGGGTAAAAAGAAGACGGCGGAAAAATCAAAGGTTGCTGCCGACCCTGTTGGGGCAAAGACTGCTGCGGTCCCGTCAGGGGATAGTGACGTAAAAGGCGACGGTAATGCGGATTTACTGAGTAAGCTGAAAGCAGGCATGATGATTTCGGCTGATGCTCCGGCAACAGCTTCGGCTCCCGCTCAAAATGCAGAGCTAGAGAGCAGTCCCGGAGCTGCAGGCGGAGAACCCAAGTCTGAAGGCGTTGCTCTTTCAGGGGTACCTGAACTGCTGCCGATCTCATTTACCGCAAATATTCATGGTACCTATAACCGCAGTCAGCCAAATGAATTCGATCTGTCAACCCGTAGCTTGAAGCTCAATGCCGGCGGCAACTTCAAGGGGAAAGCAGGCTTCTTTGGCACCTATCTGTTGTACACTGAAAATGTTGGTGGAATTTCTAATACTGGTCAAACTCCAACGAACACTAAAAGCGATATTGGAGAACTTTTTGTCATCTGGCGACATGCGCTTGATACGCCGATTAATCTAAAAGTAGGCAGGTTCCAGCCGAAGCTTGGCCTCTGGAAATCCAACAATAAACTGTCTACTGCAAATTCTTATGCCACATATAAATACACCGTTGGAAATTCTCCTTTTTATTCTGAGCAGCCTCAGGATGCTGTTGAGGCCAATATGATCATTGCCAACCGACTCTTTATTGCGGGGGGAGTTGTCAACCACAAAAACCAGAATACCAAGGACTGGTATGTTCACACATCGGTAAAGGTCGGTGGCGCCGATTATCTTGCCAATGAACCTGACATTGATCTGAACAAGGAAGACAGTATTCTTGATTATTTAACCCTGACGGTCGGTGGGTATGGCTATGTAGGGACGAATGGCGAACCTAATACTGTCGCAGGGGTAATACCGAGTCAAAATGAATATTATCGCGCCGGTTTAGATGTCGATCTTATGTATAAACTGTACAGGCTGAAGCTGTCCGGTGTTATCGGAAATGACAACAATTCTGACTTGACGTATTCACAGCCAGAAGTAAAGACCTACGTTGCTGCGATTGAGGGCCAGTATACGATCCTGCAGAATCTGATCGGTTCGCTCCGATTTGAGTACCAGGATGATGGCGTTAGTATTAGTCGCTGCTACATCCCAACATTAGCGTATGCCCCGATAGAAAACATGAAAGTTGTAGTGGGGTATAAAAACAGGACAGGAATTTTGTACGAGCAAGCTGGAAATAAAGAAATTGCAGAAAAAATTGGAACTCTTGGCGTCACCTTCAGCTTCTAATTTATTTAGACTTGACTGGATAGTTTTTCTTAATCTGATATACTTTCAACGCTATTAAGAACGTTTTAAGGAGCCTCTATGAAAAGATTTGTAACTCTGGCAGTCCTAATGGCGCTTTCAATCTATTCGATCGCTGAAGCACGAGTAAAGATTTCGGGGCGTGGCGCTAAAATGAATTTTAGCCCCGAAACTATTCCTGAAATGTACAAACCGTCCTTTGATCTCTTGCAGGCAAAATGCGTCAAGTGCCATACGATGGAGCGTACCGTGATCGCCGTCCAAACGGGGAGGGCCCCTATCACAGGCCAGCCGTTTAACAAACAGGCGGTAAAAGCGTATGGGATAAAAATGCTGCGTAAACCGAATTCAGATATGAGTAAAAAAGAGATTAGGGACATTGTCGTGCTTCTCAATTATCTTCTGGATGAAAACACTAGATAGCCTTGGACACATCGTAAATGAGCCACTCGCTCCCAGACAAAGAAAGGCCAAGCTTAATAGCATGGCCTTTCGTGTTCAGTGCAGAAGAAAAATGGAGGCGCGTGTCGGATTCGAACCGACGTTAACGGTTTTGCAGACCGGCTCCTAGCCTCTTGGATAACGCGCCGTTAGTCAATCAAGTAATCCTTATAACGAATATCCTGCAGTACTGTCAACCTCTAATTTCCTGCTTGAAATTTAATCGTACATTAAGGAGCATGATATTCAGCTGACGGAATAATACCATCGGCCCGAGACTACCGTGAGCAAGATGTCTATTCGGCCATAACAGGCTGTTCCTAGGCGCTTGCCATGTTAAACAGATCATATGGTCGCCACATTCCCTCTGGACAGGTATGGTCATACATGCTAATGTTTCACACCTTTTTTGACGATAAAAACGTTTGTAGTATACTTTCCCAAAGGAGCTGGAACAATGTCGGGTCACAATAAATGGAGCACGATCAAACACAAAAAAGGTGCTGCCGACGCAAAGCGCGGCAAACTTTTTACCAAGTTTATCAAGGAAATTTCTGTTGCCGCAAAACTGGGAGGGGCCGATCTTGCCGCCAACCCACGCCTGCGTACCGCTGTTGATAAGGCCAAGGCTGAAAACATGCCGAAGGATAATATTGAACGGGCCATCAAGAAGGGTGCCGGAGGTATGGAGGGGGTCACTTACGAGGAAATCGTATATGAAGGCTATGGTCCTGGTGGTGCTGCTGTTCTGGTTGAAGTCTTGACAGATAACCGTAATCGCTCCGTTTCCGATATCCGCAGTATCTTTTCCAAGAGTAGCGGCAACATGGGTGAAGCGGGTTGTGTCTCCTGGATATTCAGCAAAAAGGGGCTGATCGTCTTTGACAAGTCGGCTGATTTCGATAAGCTTTTTGAAGCGGCACTGGAAGCGGGTGCTGAAGATGTTTCTGAACAGGATGATTGTTTTGAAGTCACGTCAGAGCCGGCATCATTTATTGAGGTACGTGAGGCATTGGCCGCTAAAGGTTTCAAACATACAAATGCCGAGGTAACCATGATTCCTCAGACCCAGGTCAAGCTCGAAGGGAAACAGGCCGAAAGCATGCTCAAGTTAATGGATAAGCTGGAAGATAACGATGATGTACAAAACGTCTATGCTAATTTCGATATCTCCGAAGAAGAGATGGAAAAACTGATGTAGATTCAAACTGGGCCCTTCGGGGCCCTTTTTTGTTTAGAAAGTTAGAAGCTACTTCATGCGTCTTTATTGCGATAGAAAATATCTTTTGTGGATTCTGCAGAAATAATATTGTGAACGCACGTATCCAGTTTATCAGGGTTGGGGGAGAGCATGAATGAGGTTGCTACTTTTGCCGCCGGTTGCTTCTGGGGCGTAGAAGATGTTTTTTCGGCCGTTCCCGGAGTTGTCGCGACTCGGGTTGGTTACTGCGGAGGGCATACGGTGAGTCCGACGTATCGTGATCTCTGTAATCACGATACCGGTCACGCTGAAGCGGTCGAGATTACCTTTGACCCGCTCCAGGTCAGCTATGATACCCTGCTCAAAGTATTCTGGGAGTGCCATGATCCGACCCAGATAAACAGACAGGGGCCTGATTTCGGTGAACAATATCGTTCAGTTATCTTTTATCACACTGAGGAGCAACATGAGTCTGCTCTTGCGTCTCGGAGTGAGGTGGAAAGCAGGCGTACGTTTCGCCGTGCAATCGCAACACAAATTGTACCCGCAGCGATTTTTTGGGAGGCTGAAGCGTATCACCAGAAATATCATCAAAAAAACGGCGGTGGCTGTGGCTTTTAAGCTGCTCTGTGATATTATTCGGTTTGCTGTATCTGCTCCATTACACGAGCATATAACCTGATTATTGCGCCTGAGAAGGGGTAAGTATGCAAATGCCATTTACACCTCGTCCTGTATACGTTGCAGCCTCCTGGATGGCTCCGGTTGGGCGGTATAACGGAAAGGAAAAGCAGAAGCTTTCATTTCTGGATTTAGCTGAATTGAGTGGCGAGGTGTTTAAGGACGGCCCTATTCGGCGCCGCGATATTGAAGCGGTTATTGTCGGAAGCCAGAATCCGGCAGCGTTCTCGTGTGTTGACAATACAGCTGCCAAAATAGCAGGTATATTGGGTATTTCAGGAGCCCGCTCGGTGCTTGTTGATACCGCTTCTTCGTCGGGCGCTTCAGCATTTGAAAGTGCCTATCTTGAAATAGCATCAGGGAGATATGATTCGGTTCTCGCTCTCGGCGTACAAAAGATGAGCGATACTTCGACACTTGAATCAACCCGCATTATCGCCGGAGTGATTGATCGTGATGAGGCTGAATTCGGGCTGACTATGCCGGCGTGCGGCGGGTTGGTCGCCCGTGCGTTAAAGGAGCGACTCGGGCTTTCTGATGAAGAGTGGACAGCCTATTCGGCTCTTCTGACACAACGCAGTCAGCGTTTTGCAGCCCGGAACCCAAACGCCCACCTGAACGTTCAAATCGAGCTGCAAGAGTATTATAACCAAATTGCTGACGGCAGGAATTATCGGTATTGGTATCCGTTGCGGTACCACGATTTCTGTCCTATGTCTGATGGAGTAGCTGCAGTTGTCCTTACTTCGCGTCCGCAGGATGTTCGGGTTAGCGGCGTGGGGAGCGCTACCGATATTCCGACTATTGCAGACCGTAATTACTTCCATTCATTTCCCGCGACCGTTATAGCTGCGGGGTATGCCTACGGAATGGCCGGTATCAAGGATATCCGGTCGTTCGCTGGTAAACTACATGTCAACATGCACGATCCTTTTAACGGCTTTGGGCCGATAAACATGGTCGATCTTGGCATTGTCAGCAAAAACAGATTAATGGATGCCCTGTTGGATGATTCTCTGACCGGTGAAAACGGTGCCTTTCCAACCAACCTTACCGGAGGCCTGAAGGGGAGGGGACATCCACTTGGGGCGACCGGCATGATACAGATCGTTGAGAATCACCGTCTGATAAGAGAACAGGGCTTTTCAGCAGGGCTGTCTCATTCCATCGGTGGCCCGATTAACAATAATGTCGTAACGCTTCTGGAACGCAGCGAACACTACGAAATGCGACCCCACGAGCAATTTAAGCCGTGGGGTATGCCGTCCCTTGGGGAAATGAAGCCAAAGGGCGTTAATCTTGAGTCTCTGCTGGCTTCATCAGGTCCCACGGTCGCCGGTTCTTTTGTGACCGCAACGGTTCGCTGTGATCATAAAACAGGCCACCCGGAAGTTGTCATCCTTACCGTTGCGTGCCGTTTTGAAAGCACAATCTATAAATTCCTGTTTGGGATATCCGGGGAGTATTACTCCCAGATATCTGAGTGTGCTGCCGGAGATCCGCTTTCTATAGAGTTAGTGAACGGTTTGCTCCTTGTCAACAGCATGCCTGTTACCAGATTCTACACACGTACTATGAACGGGTTGGTTGAATTGGCAGGCAACAGTTGGAAAAAGCTGACCGGGAAGAGTCGCCGTGTCTCCATATGAACAAAAAACGGCCGGAAGGTTACCCTTCCGGCCGTTGCGTAATGTACTCCATCTGCACGTGTGTTTATGCAGCTTCTAAATCAACCTCACCGGTATCGGCGCTCCCCGTTTCTTTAGCTTCGCCTTCTTTTGGAGCAAGAGATTCGGCCTGTAAACGTAAATTACGGTAGCGAGCTATCCCGGTTCCTGCCGGTATCAAACGACCCATGATAACATTCTCTTTGAGTCCTCGCAGGTAGTCAATCTTTCCTTCGATCGCAGCCTGAGTCAATACTTTAGTCGTTTCCTGGAATGATGCGGCTGAAATGAATGACTCCGTAGAAAGCGATGCTTTCGTAATCCCGAGCAACAGGGGTTCAGCAACTGCCGGACGTTTTCCGTCACGGAAAGCCTTGTCGTTTTCCTGTTCAAATACCCAGCGTTCAATCTGGTCGTCTACCAGAAGACTGGTGTCACCGGTGTCCTTGATACGTACGCGTCGCAGCATCTGACGAACAATAACCTCAATATGCTTATCATTGATCTTGACACCCTGCAGACGGTACACTTCCTGAACTTCATCGACCAGATACTTGGCAAGTTCTTTGACGCCAAGAACCCGTAGAATATCATGCGGATTGGATGAACCGTCCATGAGCGGTTCACCGGCACGAACATGATCACCTTCGTGAACACTTATATGTTTGCCCTTCGGAATCAAATATTCCTTCGCTTCGCCCAGTTCAGGCGTGACAATTACTTTTCGTTTGCCTTTGGCATCTTTACCGTATGACACGCGACCATCGATCTCGGTAATAACTGCAAAGTCCTTCGGTTTACGTGCTTCAAAAAGTTCGGCAACTCGCGGCAAACCTCCGGTAATATCCTTTGTTTTAGTCGTCTCACGCGGAATTTTGGCGATAATGTCACCGGCGCTGATAATTGAGTCATCAGTGACGGAAATATTGGCGCCAGCAGGCAGGAAGTAACGTCCGATAGTACCCCCACCGTCACCTGATGCATCTTTGATAGCGATTCGCGGACGCTTGTCGGTGTCTTTCGTCTCGATGATAACCTTACGGGAAAGACCGGTTACATCATCGAGCTGTTCCTCCATCGTGACACCTTCGAGGATGTCGGCGAACTTGACCCGGCCGGCGACTTCAGTAAGAATCGGCATTGTATAGGGGTCCCACTCTGCAAGTGTGGCTCCCTGTTTAACAGCTCCACCGGGGGCAATCTTGATTTTTGCACCATACACGACGGTGTATTTCTCTCGCTCGCGGCCGGTTTCGTCAATAACGGCAATCTCGCCGTTGCGGTTCATGACGATGTGGTGCCCATCATTGTTAATGACGGTATTGACGTTGATATAGTTGATTACTCCGTCGGCACGTGCTTCAAGCGAAGTTTGCTCGGCATGACGAGAAGCGGTACCACCGATGTGGAAGGTACGCATCGTCAGCTGTGTTCCCGGCTCACCAATCGACTGAGCTGCGATGACACCGACAGCTTCACCCATGTTGACACTATGGCCTCTGGCAAGGTCACGCCCATAGCACTTGGCACAAATGCCGCGCTTGCTCTGGCAGGTAAGCACGGATCTGATCTTAACTTTCTCAATTCCTGCATCTTCTACCCGTTTAACCAGATATTCGTCAATTTCCTGATTCATCTCAACCAGTATTTCATCAGTCAACGGGTCGTGGATATCATCAAGGGCGACACGCCCAAGGATACGGTCACCGATCGGCTCGATAATCTCCCCACCTTCTGTCAGAGAGGATACAATCAGGCCGTCCAATGTTCCGCAATCAACCTCTGTAATAATGGCATCCTGAGCGACGTCAACCAGACGACGGGTCAGGTAACCGGAGTTTGCCGTTTTGAGAGCCGTATCAGCGAGACCTTTACGGGCACCATGGGTTGAAATAAAGTACTGGAGAACCGTCAGACCTTCACGGAAGTTGGCCGTTATCGGGGTTTCAATGATCTCGCCGGAAGGTTTGGCCATCAAACCGCGCATACCGGCAAGCTGGCGAATCTGCTGTGCAGAACCACGGGCACCGGATTCAGCCATCATATGGATGGCGTTGAATGAAGATGTTTCTATTTTACTGCCATCACGTGCGGTGACAATCTCCTTTGAAAGGTTGTCAAGCATCTCGGTTGCGATTTCTTCAGTTGCCTTGGCCCAGATATCGATAACCTTGTTGTAGCGCTCACCATCGGTGATGAGGCCTTCGGTATATTGATTCTGAATCTCGGTGACCTCTTCGTGGGCCTTCTCAATGATCGCCGGCTTCCCTTTTGGAATAACCATGTCATCCAGACAGATGGAAATACCAGCCAGGTTCGCATATTTGAAGCCGATTTCCTTGAGACGGTCGGCCAAAAGGACGGTTTCCTTGCTGTCAGACAGGCGATAACAAGTATCAACAAGGTTTGACAGCTCTTTCTTGGTCATTACTTTATTTATGGTTGAGAACGGTACTGCGGCGGGAAGGACATCACGCAGCAGTATACGCCCGGCGGTGGTGTCAATCATCTGGGTTTTCTCGTCGCTGGCCAGATTCTTCATGCGGACCTTAATCAGTGCCTGCATGGCGATTTCACCGGCGTCGAATGCTATTCTGACTTCCTCCGGTGATGAAAAACAGCCGGAAACATTCATACCAGCCATAAGCTCCTGCTCAGTCGGCCGGTAATATTCCCCTTTGGAGTTGATTCTGTCGCGGGTCATGTAGTAAGCCCCAAGAACCATATCCTGAGACGGTACAATGATCGGCTTGCCGTTGGCAGGCGAAAGAATATTGTTGGTCGACATCATGAGCACACGTGCCTCGACCTGGCTCTCAATGGAGAGCGGCAGATGAACGGCCATCTGGTCACCGTCGAAGTCAGCGTTGAAAGCGGTGCAGACGAGCGGATGGAGCTGAATGGCCTTGCCTTCGATCAGAACCGGCTCAAAAGCCTGGATCCCGAGACGGTGAAGGGTCGGAGCACGGTTGAGCATAACGGGGTGTTCCTTGATTACCTCTTCCAGAACATCCCATACTTCAGGGCGTTCTTTCTCGACCATCTTTTTGGCACTTTTGATGGTGGTAACTAAACCGCGCTCTTCCAGTTTGTTGTAGATGAACGGTTTGAACAGCTCCAGTGCCATTTTCTTGGGGAGACCGCACTGATGCAGTTTAAGCTCCGGTCCGACAACAATAACGGAACGGCCGGAGTAATCAACACGTTTACCGAGCAGATTCTGGCGGAAACGCCCTGACTTTCCTTTGAGCATATCGGAAAGGGACTTAAGCGGGCGTTTGTTGGGGCCGGCAATAGCCCGGCCGCGGCGCCCGTTGTCAAAAAGAGCATCAACCGCTTCCTGAAGCATACGTTTTTCGTTGCGGATAATTACTTCCGGAGCCTGAAGCTCACAAAGACGTTTCAAGCGATTGTTACGGTTTATAACACGACGATACAGATCGTTCAGATCAGACGTCGCAAAACGACCACCGTCCAGAGGTACCAGTGGGCGCAATTCGGGGGGAAGAACCGGGATGCATTCGAGGATCATCCACTCCGGTTTATTGCCGGAATGACGGAACGCTTCGACAACTTTGAGACGTTTGGCCGTTTTCTTACGCTTAGCCTCGCTGGTAGACTCAACCATTTCAGTCCGCAGCGATACGGCAAGATCCTCAAGTTTAAGAGCACGCAGGCACTCACGGATAGCCTCCGCGCCCATCCCGCCCGAAAATGCATCGGTACCATATTCCTGCTGCATCTTGATATATTTGTCTTCCGACATTACTTCGCAAAACTGCAAAGGGGTGTTCTTTGGATCACTGATAACAAACCCTTCAAAGTAGAGTACTTTTTCCAGGTCTTTGAGAGTGATATCCAACAGGTTTCCGATTCGGGATGGAAGCGATTTCAGAAACCAGATATGGGCAACGGGAGTAGCCAGGTCAATGTGTCCCAGACGTTCCCGGCGAACTTTCGAAGGGATGACTTCAACGCCGCACTTTTCGCATATGATGCCACGATGTTTCATCCGTTTGTATTTGCCGCAGTTACACTCATAATCTTTTGTCGGGCCAAATATCTTGGCGCAGAAAAGACCGTCCCGTTCCGGTTTGAACGTACGATAGTTAATGGTCTCCGGCTTTTTTACTTCGCCATGAGAGCGCTCCCGAATTTTATCGGGAGATGAAATTGATATGCGTATAGCTGAAAAGTGGAGTGGATCTTTTGGTTTATCAAAAAAGCTGAAATAATCTTCCACGATGCTCTCCTCCGTTTGTCTGAAGCCGCATGCCTGATGATACAGACGCCGGCCAGGAAATCTTTATTGTTCTTCTTCGCCTTCGAGCAGATCAACATCCAGGCAGAGTGACTGAAGTTCCTTGATGAGAACGTTGAATGACTCGGGCAAACCGGGTTCCAGGGTATGTTTGCCCTTGACGATCGCTTCATACATGCGGGTACGTCCGGAAACATCATCCGACTTGACGGTCAGGAATTCCTGAAGGGCATGAGCCGCTCCGTACGCTTCCATCGCCCACACTTCCATCTCCCCGAGTCGCTGACCACCGAATTGTGCCTTGCCGCCAAGTGGCTGCTGAGTCACGAGACTGTATGGACCGATTGAACGGGCATGAATCTTGTCATCAACAAGATGATGAAGTTTCAGTACATACATGACACCGACGGTGACCTTATTGTCAAATGGTTCTCCGGTGCGGCCATCAAACAGTGTGACCTGACCTGATGAATGCAAATTTGCCTTTCCGAGCATCGCCTTGATCTGTGCTTCAGTTGCGCCCTCAAAAACCGGGGAAGCCATCGCCACGCCGCGTTGCAGACGACGAGCGACCTTTAGCAGTTCCGTACGATCAAGGCCGTCAATAAATGCCCCTACTTCGTCATCACCATAAACATCTTTCAGATACAGCTTCAAGTTCTCTTCAGAGGTATGTTTTTCGAGCATATCCTCAATTTTCCAACCGATTCCCTTTGCGGCCCACCCCAGATGCGTCTCCAGAATCTGGCCGACGTTCATACGTGACGGTACGCCGAGCGGGTTAAGTACGATCTCAACCGGCCTTCCGTCTTCCATATACGGCATATCTTCTTCCGGTAAAATACGGGAAACAACACCTTTATTACCGTGGCGGCCGGCCATCTTATCTCCGACCTGCAGTTTACGCTTGATAGAAATATAAATCTTGACCATCTTGATGACGCCTGGCGGCAGATCGTCACCACGCTTCAGTTTCTGGATTTTATCCTCAAAAACGTTGTGAATCAGGTCAATCTGACGATTAAGTGTTTCAAGTATGTGCTGCACTTTGTCATCGGTTTCACTGTCGTCACTTACCGAAATAGTGCCCCAGACAGAACCTGCCAGATCCTGCAATGATTCTTCGGTAATCTGCTTGCCTTTTGCAAGAACAAGATTGCCTTTGCTGTCTTCAAGTTTGACCGCCAGAGTTTTACCGATCAATAACCGTTTGAGCTTGCCGATAGCAGAGTCACGGATGATCCGGATCTCATCCTGTTCATCCTTGCGCAGTTTGTCCTCTTCTGCTTTTTCGATCAACTCGGTGCGGGAATCCTTGTCATTTCCCTTGCGGGAGAAAATCTTCGCACCGATGACCGTCCCTTCAACACCTGGTGGGACAGTGAGTGAAGTATCGCGTACGTCACCGGCTTTTTCTCCGAAAATAGCCCGCAGAAGTTTTTCTTCGGGAGAAAGCTGGGTCTCCCCTTTCGGAGTAATCTTGCCAACCAGAATATCTCCCGGCTTTACTTCAGCGCCGATGCGTATGATGCCTGATTCGTCGAGATCCTTGAGAGTTTCCTCTCCAAGGTTCGGAATGTCGGAAGTGATTTCTTCCTTGCCGAGTTTTGTATCGCGGGCAACACACTCGAATTCCTCAATGTGGATGGAAGTGTAACGGTCATCCTTGATGAGTTTTTCAGAGATGAGGATCGAATCCTCGTAGTTGTATCCGCCCCACGGCATGAAGGCAACGACGATGTTCTGCCCAAGGGCCAGTTCACCCATATCGGTTGATGGGCCATCGGCGATGACTGCGCCACGTTTGACCTTATCGCCTACCTTGACAACCGGCTTGTTGTTAATGCAGGTGTTCTGGTTGGAACGGGCGAATTTGATCAGGTTGTAGATATCAACACCGGTGCCGTTTTCATCTATTTCATTTTCATCGATCTTCACAACGATTCGTGCGGCATCGACTGATTCCACCTCGCCATTGTGACGGGCAATGATCGATACGCCTGAATCGCGTGCAACAATACGTTCCATACCGGTTCCAACCAGAGGAGAGTCGGCACGCAGCAAGGGGACAGCCTGGCGCTGCATGTTTGACCCCATCAGGGCTCGGTTGGCATCGTCGTTTTCAAGGAATGGTATCAGAGCCGCGGCTACCGATACCAACTGGATCGGAGCAACGTCCATCAGAGCAATTTCGTCCCGATGTACAAGGATGAATTCGCCGCTTTTACGTGCTGAGTTATAATCGTTGACGAACCGTCCGTCAGCGTCTACTTCAGCGTTTGCCTGAGCAATTGCATGTCCTTCTTCTTCGAGAGCGGAGAAAAAACGGACCTCATTTGTTACTTTGCCTTCCTGTACGATGCGGTACGGCGTTTCCACGAAACCATGATTGTTGATACGTGCGTACGTCGACAACGAAGCAATCAGGCCGATGTTCGGGCCCTCAGGAGTTTCAATCGGGCATACACGGCCATAGTGGGTGGGGTGAACGTCGCGAACCTCGAAACCGGCACGTTCGCGGGTCAGACCGCCTGGTCCCAGAGCCGAAAGACGGCGTTTGTGAGTAACCTCGGAAAGCGGGTTGGTCTGATCCATAAATTGGGACAATTGCGATGAACCAAAGAATTCCTTTACGACTGCCGAAACCGGTTTGGAATTAATCAGGTCGTGAGGCATGAGGTTTTCTACCTCCTGCAGACTCATTCGCTCCTTGATGGCCCGCTCCATGCGGACAAGACCAATGCGGTACTGATTTTCCAACAGCTCGCCAACGGCACGAACGCGACGATTTCCCAGATGGTCGATGTCATCTATGGCGCCACGCCCATTCTTAAGTTCGATCAGATACCGAACAATCTCAAGAATGTCATTTTTTACGGCAATTTTTATATCCGAACTAAGCAGGTCTTCAAAAACCATCCTGTTACGGCGCAGAGTTTCAATCAGTCTGCGATTCTCGTCAAAACCGCCGTGTTCAATTACCTCGGAAAGTTTTATTGTTGCCTTTGAAAGTCCGAAATTCGCAAACAGTTCCTTCTGGAAGAAATCGTTGTCGCGGATAAGGTTATTAAGCTCGTGTAACAACTGATCCCTGAGCTTGTCCGATACAGACTGGCCCGGTTCCATTTTCTTAAGGGCTTTAGCAAGATCGGATGGAAGTTTCATCATCAGATACTGTGAAAAAGGA
The DNA here is from genome assembly GCA_009886055.1 of Geobacter sp. Taxonomy (GTDB): domain Bacteria; phylum Desulfobacterota; class Desulfuromonadia; order Geobacterales; family Pseudopelobacteraceae; genus JACRCG01. The sequence continues at coordinate 18,703 of VFJM01000190.1, forward strand.
TCATTTGAGCCTGCCAGCCGGGCTACAAGTGATTCAAAACTGGCAACATCGTCACTGCTCAACATGCATGGTGCGTTTAAAACCATGCAGTCCTGCCATACCTTGAGGCCAAGTTTATAGTTCAACTTAAGCCGACCAACCGCTGAAAGATCGTAACGCTCGGGGTTGAAAAACAGGTTGTCAAAGAGTGCCAATGAACTTTTTAGAGTAGGTGGGTCTCCCGGTCGGAGACGCCGGTATATTTCAATCAGACCCTCGTCGCTTGAACTGATTTTATCAATCAGCAGCGTGTCGCGGAAAGACGAAGTAATGTGCAGATTATCGATATACAACGCTTTGAAGCTGGTTACCCCGCGTGCCTTGATTTCATTGAAGCGATCAAGAGTAATTTCGTCATTACATTCAACAACAATCTCGCCGGTGGTCGGATCAACTATGTCTGATGATGCGTAACGGCCAAGAATATCTTCGATAGTAACCGGAACAGACTTAATGCCCCTTTCCTGCATTTTCTTGATCGAAGATTTTGTATACTTGCGGTTTGCCTTGACAAGAACTTCACCGTTAACGGGGTCAGTTACGTCGACAATTGTCTTTTGTAGTGTCAAAAGTTCAGGTTCAATACTTTTGGTAATGGAATCAGCGCCGATAAAAATCTCTTCGCTTTTATAATAGTAGTTAAGTAGCTGCTCAACTGAATAGCCTAACGCCTTCAGCAGTACAGTCGCCGGCATTTTTCTGCGGCGGTCAATACGAACGAACAGAATGTCTTTGTGGTCAAATTCAAAATCCAGCCATGAGCCGCGATAGGGAATCACACGGGCAGAGTACAGTACCTTGCCGCTTGAGTGGGTCTTGCCCTTGTCGTGGTCGAAAAAGACGCCCGGCGAACGGTGCAGCTGGCTAACAATTACCCGCTCGGTCCCGTTGATGATAAAAGTCCCGTTATCGGTCATAAGCGGGATTTCGCCAAAGTAGACCTCTTGTTCCTTGATGTCCTTGATTGCCTTGACGGTAGAATCTTTACCGGCATCCCAGATCACAAGACGTACTTTAACCTTCATCGGTGCAGCGTACGTCATGCCGCGCTGGTGACATTCATCAACATCGTACTTGGGCTTGTTAAGCGCGTACGATACATACTCGAGAGAAGCGCTTTCACTGAAATCCTTGATCGGGAACACACTCCTGAAGACGGCTTCAAGACCGGTATTCAAACGTGATTCAGCAGACATTTCCTGTTGCAGAAAACGTCGATACGAATCTTTCTGAATGTCAATCAGATTCGGGATTTCGATTATGTTCTTTATCTTGGCAAAGTTTTTACGCAAGAGATGATTATTGGCAATAGAATAAGCCATGGCTTCTCCTTTGGCGGGTATCGTAACTGGATCCAGATAAAGTGTAACTTACTGGAATATTAAAAATGGATGGCAATTAACGCGTGCCGAAACAGCACAAGCCAAGGCCGCTCCGGGCGACCTTGGCTCTCATAAAGACAACAATTCTGGGTGCTATTTGATAGCTGCTTCTGCGCCGGCTTCTACAAGCTGTTTAAGTGCATCATCAGCTTCTTGCTTGGAAACGCCGGTCTTTACGGTGCTGGGAGCGCCATCAACAACATCTTTAGCTTCTTTCAGGCCGAGGCTGGTAAGAGCACGGACAACCTTGATAACGTTGATTTTGTTGGCGCCACAAGCTTTCAGGATAACATCAAATTCAGTCTGCTCTTCAACTGCTTCAGCAACAGCAGGACCTGCAGCTGCAGCTGCAGCAACAGGAGCAGCTGCAGAAACGCCGAACTTTTCTTCCAGTTCCTTGACGAGTTCAGCAAGATCAAGAACAGTCATTTTTTCGATAAAGCCGATTACATCTTCTTTAGTGATAGCCATTTGGTGAATCCTCCGAATATGATTTTAGTAATATAGTAGATGCTGCTGGGTTAGTTTGCTGATTTTTGTACACGGATAGCGTCCAGTACACGGACAAGCGAACCGGGCAGTGCGGCAAGCACTCCAACGAAGTTGGTTGCAGGTGCCTGCATGGATCCAAGCATCTTGGCGATGAGAACCTCACGCGAGGGCAGGTCTGCTAAAGCCTGGATCTGCTTGATGTCAAGCAGCTTGCCACTGAGTACACCGGCTTTAAGTACGAACTTGCCTAGCGGGTCTTTTGCAAACTTGTTCAGTACTTTTGCAGCATTTGCCGGATCGTCATAGCTGATAGCCACGGCGGTAGGCCCGGCAAGGAACGGGCTGATGCACTCAATATCAGTGCCTTTGGCAGCCAGATCAAACAAAGTGTTTTTAAATACTTTGTACTCGACTGACGCAGCCCTAAGCTCGTTTCTGAGCGTAGTAGCCTGCCCTACGTTCATCCCGCGAAAATCTGCGAGAAAAACAGCCTTGGCACGTGTCAGTCGCTCATGCATCTCGGCTACGAGTTCCTGTTTGGTATTTTTGTTCAAGCGACTTCCTCCTTTCTTTTGGTATGTGAGGCAGAGCCTCGGCCAAAGTCAGGAACGCAAGGAATTTGCGGTACCCAAGTCTCGGCAGGTCCATAATTCGGATTAAGCGCAGCGGCGCGCCTGCTGTCTTTGACTTTGGCTAAACTATATGATTTATATCTGTGCGGTTACATCACTGATATCAAGATTAATACCGGCTCCCATTGTAGAGGAGAGCGAAATCTTCTTGATATACGTGCCTTTTGCAGCAGACGGTTTCGCCTTGAGAAGCGCTTCTACAAGTGCAAGTAAATTGCCTTTGAGCATGTCTGCATCAAAAGAAACTTTGCCGACCGGGGCATGAATAATGCCGGCTTTTTCAACACGAAATTCGACTTTACCCGCTTTTGATTCCTTAACAGCCTTGCCTACTTCGAAGGTAACGGTTCCAACCTTCGGGTTTGGCATGAGGCCGCGAGGTCCGAGCAGCTTGCCGATCTTGCCGACGACACCCATCATATCGGGTGTTGCAATGGCAGTATCAAAATCAAACCAGCCGCCCTGAATCTTGGCAACAAGATCATCTGACCCGACATAATCCGCACCGGCATCAAGGGCTTCCTTCTCTTTTTCACCCTTTGCAAAAACGAGAACACGGACGTTTTTACCGAGTCCGTTAGGGAGCACAACTGCACCGCGAACCATCTGGTCGGCGTGCCGTGGATCAACACCCAATTTGACTGCGACATCGACGGTCTCATCGAATTTTGCATAAGCGGTCTGCTTCACAACATCAACGGCAGTCCCAAGTGGATAAACCTTGTTTCTGTCAATTTTTGACATTGCTTCAGAATGTTTCTTTGCGCTTTTTGACATGATACAACCTCTCTAAGAATCTTGATTAATAACTAGTGTGCCGATTAGGCGATATCAACGCCCATTGAGCGGGCAGTACCTTCAATTGTCCTCATGGCGGCTTCAAGTGAAGCGGCATTGAGATCCGGCATTTTCTTTTTGGCTATCTCTTCAACCTGGGCTTTGGTAAGCTTGCCCACTTTGGTCTTGTTTGGAACCGCAGACCCGCTCTTAAGGTCGAGAGCTTTCTTAATCAGCACGGGAGCTGGTGGTGTCTTGGTAATGAACGTGAATGATCTGTCAGCATATACGGTAATTACAACAGGAGTGATAGTGCCCTCATCGGCCTGCGTTTTTGCATTAAATGCTTTGCAGAATTCCATGATGTTGACACCATGCTGCCCGAGGGCAGGCCCGATTGGAGGCGAAGGATTAGCTTTGCCTGCTGGTACCTGTAATTTAATGTAGCCGGTAATTTTCTTTGCCATAAATGTGCTCCTTTATATACAACGTATGCCTGTCATCCTCTAATGAATGACTGTATGAGTACCTAGTTCTTTTCGACCTGCATGAATTCAAGCTCAACAGGGGTTGCGCGGCCGAAAATTGTTACGGTGACGCGCAGTTTGCCCTTGTCCGGCTTAACATCTTCAACAACCCCTGAAAAATTAAGAAACGGGCCGTCGACAACGCGCACAGTTTCACCAACTTCAAACAGAACCTTGGGACGGGGTTTTTCAGCTCCCTCTTCCATGCGGCGGGTAATTTTATTGACTTCCTCATCTGCGATCGGGAAGGGGGTATTGCCGCCAACAAAACCGGTAACCTTGGCGGTTTCCTTTACAAGATGCCATGTTTCGTCAGTCAGTTCCATTTTGACCAGAATATAGCCCGGAAAAAACTTTCTTGACGAGGTCTTCTTCTCACCTTTTTTAAGTTCAACAACAGTTTCGCATGGGATAAGAATCTCTTCAAAGAAATTCTCCATGCCCTCGTTCTTGATGCTTTCAAGGAGATTCAGACGCACCTTGTTCTCAAAACTTGAATATGTATGTACTCCATACCATTTCATGGACATAGTTTGACCCTTTATCCTAGTATCAGACGTAACAGCTTGGCCAAAACAAGATCACAGGCACCAAGAAAGAATGAAATCAGCACAACAATAACAATAACAACACCCGTCGTTGCGATTGTCTCTTTGCGTGTCGGCCAAGTGACCTTTTCAAGCTCAAGCTTTACTGATTCAAAAAAAGCGGTGATTTTTTGCACACTATAGCTCCTGGCAGTTTATCTATGAACCGCTGATTGTTCTTGAAAGCTGCTTATTCATCTCTGAAAAAGGAAAACGATTGAATTGTGGCAGGCCAGGAGGGATTCGAACCCCCAACATCCGGTTTTGGAGACCGGCGCTCTACCAGTTAGAGCTACTGGCCTGTACCGTGCAACAATCGGTTTAGGCTACTTAGTTTCCTTGTGGAGAGTGTGCTTGCGACAGAAACGGCAAAATTTGCTGAATTCAAGTTTGCCCGGAGTCGTTCTTTTGTTTTTTGTTGTTGTGTAGTTTCTCTGTTTGCACTCTGTACAACCAAGGGTAATAATGTCTCTCATAAATGTGCTTCCTTTGGTATGAAATCAGCAGACACGGACTGTCGTCATGCCCACATACGTTCATTTGAATTCGTATTTATTCAATAATTGAAGCTACAACGCCGGCTCCGACCGTACGGCCACCTTCACGGATAGCAAAGCGCAGGCCGTCGTCCATAGCGATCGGGGTGATCAGTTTA
>VFJM01000039.1 GCA_009886055.1 Geobacter sp.
CAACGGTTTCCAGCTCTGCCTGAACGCGGCAGCGCGCCATCTCGGTCGGCAATGGGCGGGCCATGCGCAAAAAGTCCTCCACCACCCGATTAAGGCGTTCGGTTTCCCTGATCTGAATATCTATGAATTCATATTTTGGGTCACCCGGTCGGTAATCGTCCCTGAGTATCTCCGCCGTGCCGCGGATCGAACCAAGCGGATTGCGGATCTCGTGAGCGAGAACAGCTGCCATTTCACCCAAGGTTGAAAGTTTTTCGGCGCGGCGCAGATTCTCTTCAATAGTTATAATTTGCTCTGACTGCGCTTGAAGTTTTTTATACGAATGCTCAAGCCCGTCGGCAGTTTTCTGCAACTGGGCGCTACGCTCCCTTTCCCGCTGAGCCAAAAGGCCGGTCAGCCCGCCAACAACATTGTAGAGTACTATTTCAAGATACTTCTCAAGCTCCAGCGTCAGGTGGCCGCCCCACTGAAACAGGATATGCGGGGCATATACAAAACTGACAGCCAGGGAGCAGGCTAAGCCGCCGCGCAGACCATACCAGATAGCGGCCAGAATGATCGGCAGGTAGTAAAGGCGCTGGAAGATGTCGTGCAGATAGTGCAGATGCAGCGGAGTCAGGTAATGGAGCAGACTGATGGCAATAATGAAAAGTGCCAGCAGGGGAATCCGTATGGTCATGGATGTTTTCATAAGTTCAGGATATAGCGCCCAGTAGCCGGATTACAAGAGAAATGGTTGAAGCTCGCACGAAAGAGCGGTTTCAGCGTTATCTTCACATGCACACCATAGTCGAAACAACCGCTTGATTTTTTTAAGATCACTTGCTATATTTTAGCAGTCGCTCTCATAGAGTGCTAAACTGCCAATTGAAGAGGTGAAGCGTCATGGTAGCTCAATTGCCTGTTGTAGCCGATAGTCTTCGACTTTACATGAACGAAATCCGCAAGTTTCCCCTGTTGAGTGAGGAAGAGGAACATCGCTACGCGGTTTCTTTTTTTGAGGAGAAACATCTGACGGCCGCCCATAGCCTGATCACCTCCAATCTGAGGTTCGTCGTGAAGGTCGCTTACGAGTTCCGGCACTACGGCCTGAAAATGCTCGACCTTATCCAGGAGGGCAATATAGGGCTGATGATGGCGGTCAGAAAGTTTAACCCGTATAAGGGGGTCCGCCTGATTTCGTACGCGGTCTGGTGGATTAAGGCCTACATCCAGAACCATATCATATCTTCCTGGAGTCTTCTCAAGATCGGAACAACACAAGCACAGCGAAAGCTGTTTTTCAAGCTTCGCCAGGCCAAAAGTGCGCTTGTCGGAATGGGTGATGACGGAAGAGACGTCCTGAGCGCCGCACAGTCCCTGCACGTTTCTGAGCAGGAGTTTTCTGAGATGGAACAGCGCATGCAAGGCGACTGTTCACTCAATGCGGAAATACCGGGCAGCGATGGTGCTACCGCTCTTGAGTCTCTTGCTGACGACCGGCTCAATCAGGAGGAACTCCTCGTAGATTTTCAGGAAAACCAGAACCTGCAGCAGAAGGTTGCCGAAGTTGTCAGTCAGCTGAACGAAAAAGAGCGCTACATCATCGAGAGACGAATTACCGCTGATGAACCTATGACCCTGCAGGAGATCGCCAGCCATTTTTCAATATCACGTGAGCGCGTCCGACAAATCGAAGAAGGGGCTCTAAAAAAAACGAAGCAGGCCCTCCTGCCCCTGTTGGCGGCCTAGTCTCAGGCTCTGTTCAAATAAATCCGTTAAAAAGATGCGCTCTGCACATGAGCTCATCTTTTTATTTTTCATTTAGTACTTGACTTTCACGGATCTTTTCTTTAAATACACAAGTTCCGTTTTCTTTCTATCCAGAAAAGCTTTGGCCCCGTTAGCTCATACTGGTAGAGCAGCTGACTTGTAATCAGCAGGTGATCCGTTCGATTCGGATACGGGGCTCCACATTAAAACAAGCAGCACGTAACATAACATAGTTCCGATCATCCCTGGAGGGATTCCCGAGCGGCCAAAGGGAACAGACTGTAAATCTGTCGTCAGCGACTTCGGAGGTTCGAATCCTCCTCCCTCCACCATACAAATCATCGGAAAGCGGTGGTTCGTCACGATCCCAGGAGACGTATAGTCGTTAGAACTGGTAAGTCATGGCCTCACGTTTTACAAAATTCTTCGTCTGGTAGTGCGGGAATAGCTCAGTTGGCTAGAGCGTCAGCCTTCCAAGCTGAGGGTCGCGGGTTCGAGTCCCGTTTCCCGCTCCAGTATAATGTGCCCACATAGCTCAGGAGGTAGAGCACTTCCTTGGTAAGGAAGAGGTCTCCGGTTCGAGTCCGGATGTGGGCTCCACTTAATAGAATATAACGA
>VFJM01000410.1 GCA_009886055.1 Geobacter sp.
CGACATCTGGTGGATTCTTGGGCTCTCTTTGACAATGCCGGAGACGAACCGCAACTCACAGACTGGAGTGAAAAACCATGAACAAAAATGCAATTGAACAAGCAAAAGATAGTGATATGGCAAGTTCAATCGATGCCATCCGCCGTGCTGCCAAACGTGCCCGCCAGGTCGCCGCACAGACTGGAACTGCACTTATTGTCCGACATGGCGAGCAAATAGACCGAGTAATGGTGGTGGATCAGGAAGCCTTCCCAAAGAAGATGCAGCACTGACAATGGACGATTCCATTACCATGCTTGACGAGGGTGCCTGATGAAGTTGCTCCTCGATCCGCAAGAGTCAGAAACCTCTGTAGATAAGTGTCCATAATGTGCCGTTAGGCATCAAACCTCCGTCATGAGACCATAACGATATAAATCATCAAATCATCTTCGCAAATCATCTTCGCAACCTTGACCAAAGCCGCTATTCCTGCTAGAAGATACGTCTTGCGTTCAGTATCATACACCCACACTCCCCATCCGGAGGTACATACGTGACATTTCAAGACCTTATCCTCTCCCTGCAGGGTTATTGGGCCAGACAGGGGTGCATCATCCAGCAGCCCTATGATACGGAAAAGGGCGCCGGCACATTCAATCCGGCCACCTTTCTGCGCGTACTCGGCCCCGAGCCGTGGAACGTTGCCTACGTCGAACCGTCCCGCCGACCCACTGACGGCCGTTACGGCGAAAACCCCAACCGGCTGCAGCACTACTACCAGTTCCAGGTCATCATGAAGCCTTCACCGCTGAACATCCTTGACCTGTACCTGGATTCTCTCCGCTCCTTCGGGCTTGATCCCGCCAAACATGATATCCGCTTTGTCGAAGACGACTGGGAATCGCCGACTCTGGGTGCCTGGGGACTGGGATGGGAGGTTTGGCTGGACGGGATGGAGATCACCCAGTTCACCTACTTCCAGCAGGCTGGCGGAATCGATCTGAAACCGATACCGTCGGAAATAACCTATGGGTGCGAACGGATCGCCATGTACCTGCAGGGGGTCGACAATGTCTATGACCTGGAGTGGGTCAAGGGGATAAAGTACGGCGATATCCACCACGAAAGCGAGGTCGAGTTCTCGCGGCATAACTTCGAAGAGGCCGATGTTGACATGCTGCTGCAGCTCTTTTCCATGTACGAAAAGGAGTGCCTGCGACTGGTTGAAAAGGATCTGGTGCTGCCGGCCTACGATTACGTTATGAAGTGTTCCCACACCTTCAACCTGCTTGATGCCCGCGGGGCGATTTCGGTCACCGAGCGCGCCTCCTATATCGGCCGCGTACGCGGCGTGGCCCGCGTCTGTGCCGAGGGATACCTCAGGATGCGTGAGCGTCTCGGCTTTCCACTGCTGAAAGGAGGTATAGCCTGATGAGCACCAAAGAACTGTTTCTGGAAATCGGCTGCGAAGAAATTCCGGCCGGGTTTATACCGCGAGCGACTGCGGAGATGGAGGCGATCATCACCAAAGAACTCGCCATTGCGCGCCTTTCTTTCAGCGAAATAAAAACTCTGGCGACGCCGCGCCGCCTGGTACTGGTAGTGAAGGGTATTCCGGCCGTACAGCCGGACGCCGAGATCACCGCTACCGGTCCATCGCTCAAAGCGGCCTACGATGCCGACGGCAAGCCGACCAGGGCCGCCGAAGGCTTTGCCCGTGGGCAGGGGGTTGATGTTGCTTCCCTGCAGACAATTACTACCGATAAGGGTGAGTATCTGTTCGTAAGCAAACATGAGACCGGCCGCCCGACCTATGACCTGCTGACGGAGATCCTGCCGGCGTTGGTCGCAAACATCCCCTTCAAAAAATCGATGCGCTGGGGGGATCAGGAGGTGCGTTTCGCCCGTCCGATTCACTGGATCGTGGCGCTGTTCGACGGTACGGTTGTCCCCTTCTCCTTCGGCACGGTTGTGAGCGGCAAGGTCTCGCGCGGACACCGGTTTATGGCCAACACCCCCTTTCCGGTGAGCGACTTTGCCCATTATCTGGACGAGTGTGAGCGGCATTTTGTCATCCCCGACCCGGAAAAGCGCAAGGAGATCATCCGTCGCGAAACGCACCGTGTCGCCGCGGCTGCCGGTGGCCACCTGTTGCCGGATGAAGAGTTATTAGAGCAGGTTGCCTATCTGGTAGAATATCCAAGCGCCGTTCATGGCACCTTCTCCCCCGAATTCCTGAAGGTTCCAAAAGAGGTGCTGATTACCTCTATGCGCAGCCACCAGCGCTACTTTTCGATTGTCGATGCCAACGGGGGCTTGCTGCCCGGCTTTATTACCATCAACAACACCTTGGCAGAAGATCCATCGGTAGTTGTCAAAGGGAACGAGCGCGTTCTGCGCGCCCGTTTATCCGATGCACGCTTCTTCTTTGAGGAGGATCAGAAGGTTCGCCTGGATGAGCGGGTGCAATCGCTCAAAAAAGTCGTCTACCAGCAGAAGCTGGGAACATCCTTTGAAAAAATGGAACGTTTCAGGTCACTGGCTGAAGGGCTGGCCGACCAGCTCAATCCAGCCGTCAAGGTGCAGACATCCCGCGCCGCCTGGCTCTGCAAAGCCGACCTGGTTTCCGCCATGGTGGGTGAATTCCCCGAAGTGCAGGGGATCATGGGGCGTGAATACGCCCTGTTGGAAGGAGAAAGTGCCGACGTTGCCAATGCCATCGCCGAACATTACCTGCCGACACAGGCGGGGGGAGAACTGCCCGCATCGGATTGTGGCTCCTTTGTATCGATCGCCGACAAGCTGGATACGGTCTGCGGCTGTTTCGGAGTCGGGCTGATCCCGACCGGCGCCGCCGACCCGTATGCACTCAGGCGCGCGACCCTCGGCATCATTGCCATCATTCTTGACAGAGGGTACCGCCTGTCGTTGCACTCGATGATAGACGACTCCCTGGAGCTTCTGTCCGTTAAATTGACCCGCCCGAAGGAGCAGGTTGCAAACGATGTGCTGGAGTTTTTCCGCGCTCGATTTATCAACCTGCTGGGAAGCTCGTTTGCCACGGATGCAGTCGATGCCGCGATCGCTGCCGGATTCGATGATCTGGTGGATGTCAAGACACGGATTGCCGCACTGGCTCAATTTAAAACCCACCCGGACTTTGAACCGTTGACCGTGGCATTCAAACGTGTTGGCAATATCATCAAGGGAGGTGTCGATGCTCCGGTTGATCCGACACTCTTCGAGGATAGTGCTGAAGGCGGTTTGTACGAAGCGGTCCAGTCGGTAAAGAGCTCGGCTGATGGGTTAATACTGTCCGGAGCATGGCTGGATGCCCTCACCGAAATTGCCACATTGCGCGGACCGGTAGACCGCTTCTTCGACAAAGTAATGGTCATGGCCGATGATCCGCGAGTTCGGACAAACCGTCTGGCGCTCCTGACCACAATTGCCCGTTTGTTCGGCAAAATTGCCGATTTTTCAAGGATTGCCGGCTAGCCATGATAGCTATTATCGACTACGGGATGGGCAACCTCCGCTCCGTACAAAAAGGTTTTGAAAAGATCGGCAGTGAAGCGATTATTACCAACGATCCGCAGGTCGTACTTCGAGCTGACCGGATTGTCCTGCCAGGTGTCGGCGCTTTCCGCGACTGCATGCACAACCTGGAACAGGGCGGTTTTGTCGAACCGATCCTGAAGATTATTGCCGAAGGAAGACCGTTCCTGGGTATCTGCGTCGGAATGCAGCTGCTGTTCAGTGACAGCGTAGAATTTGGCCTGTACAGCGGACTGAACGTTATCCCCGGCCATGTCCTTCGTTTCCCCGACCAGATGACGGTCGCAGGGGAGAAACTGAAAGTGCCGCAGATGGGGTGGAACCAGCTTTCTTTCAAACGCCGGCCGCCGCTCTTTGAGGGTATCGATAACGGCAGCAACGTCTACTTTGTCCACTCCTATTACGTCAAGCCGGATGACAGCAGTGTGATCGCCACAACGACCGACTACGGGATCGAATTCTGTTCTTCGGTCTGGAAGGACAATGTTGTCGCCACCCAGTTCCACCCTGAAAAATCGCAGGAGATCGGCCTGCGGATCCTGAAGAATTTTGCGGAGCTAAAATGATCGTAATACCCGCCATAGATTTGAAAGAAGGAAAATGCGTCCGTCTCGAACAGGGGCTGATGGAGAAAGATACCGTATTCAGCGACAATCCCGGCGCCCAGGCGCGCGACTGGGAGGGCCAGGGTGCCGAGCTGTTGCATATCGTAGACCTTGATGGTGCCTTTGCCGGTCAACCGAAGAACAGGGGAGCCATTGAGGCGATCCTGAAGGCCATCACCATCCCGGCTCAGCTGGGAGGGGGTATCCGCGACCTCGCCACCATCGAGGCGTATCTGTCACTGGGGCTTTCCCGCGTTATCATCGGCACCGCCGCCCAGCGGAACCCTGAACTGGTCCGCGAAGCCTGTGCACAATTCCCGGGGCGGATCGTAGTCGGCATCGACGCCAAAAATGGCATGGTAGCCGTCCAGGGGTGGGCCGAACTGACCGATATTACGGCGGTTGAGCTGGCGCAAAAATTCGAGGATTTTGGCGTTGCGGCACTTATCTACACTGACATCGCCCGGGATGGAATGCTGCAGGGGCCAAACCTGGAGGCAACCAGAGCACTGGCCGAGGCGGTTTCGATCCCTGTTATCGCCTCTGGAGGCGTCTCAAGCCTGAAGGATATCGAAAATCTTATGGCCATTGAATCCAGCGGAATATCCGGCGTCATCACCGGCAAGGCGATTTATACCGGGGCTATCAAGCTGAATGAGGCAATTGCGCTCACCAAGGGACGATCCTGAGATGTTGACCAAACGCATCATTCCCTGCCTGGATGTAAAGGGGGGACGTGTCGTCAAGGGTGTCCAGTTTCTGGAACTTCGCGACGCCGGCGATCCGGTCGAGATCGCCGAAATGTACGACAGCCAAGGTGCCGATGAGCTTACCTTTCTGGACATCACCGCTTCCAGTGATGATCGCGACATCATCATTGACGTAGTACGGCGCACTGCCGAGCGGGTATTTATGCCGCTGACCGTCGGTGGCGGTATCCGCTCTGTTGATGACATCCGCCGCCTGCTCAACGCCGGTGCGGATAAAACCTCCATTAACACCGCTGCGGTCGACCACCCCGATTTCGTACGCGAGGCCGCCGAACGCTTCGGATCGCAATGCACGGTGGTGGCCATCGATGCCCGCCGGGTGCCGGGTGAAAATCGATGGGAGGTGTATACCCACGGCGGCCGCAAACCGACCGGTCTTGATGTTGTCGAGTGGGCTGTCAGGATGGAGGCGTACGGCTCCGGCGAGATTCTCCTGACCAGTATGGATTGCGACGGCACTAAGGATGGGTATGATTTGAAATTGACCCGAGCCGTAGTTGATGCTGTTTCAATTCCGGTCATTGCGTCCGGTGGAGTCGGCAATCTGGAACATCTCTACGATGGTTTCACAACCGCCGGGGCCAGTGCCTGTCTGGCCGCTTCGATCTTCCACTATCGGGAATACACCATCGGTCAGGCAAAGGAATATCTCCGCAATAAAGGAGTAGAGGTCCGATTATGACGAACGAAGATGATATCCTCCAGGCCGTTTATCAGGTAATTCTCGACCGCAAGGCAAATCCGACTGACAATTCCTATACCGCTGCCCTCATGCGGGGGGGGATCGACAAGATTCTGAAAAAAGTCGGTGAGGAGGCGACGGAAGTAGTCATCGCCGCCAAAGGGGGCGTATGTGACGAAATTGTGTATGAAACAGCCGATCTTGTCTTTCATCTGCTTGTTCTGCTCGGGCATCAGAACATCCCCCCCGCAGCAGTCTACGACGAACTCCGCCGGCGATTCGGAACGTCTGGTTTGGCGGAAAAATCCTCCCGGCCCTTGCCCCTTGCGCCTTGACCCTTTTTGTATATTTGCTTATTGACAAAGGTGCACGGTATGCTATTGTGTAAAACTCTAATTTTTTTTATCGATGACAACATATTAATTTATTGAAACAACTAAGGGACGGGGGGTGATTTTACATGCCGGGAGTAAAAATAAAGGACAGCGAACCGTTTGAGATGGCACTGAAAAAGTTCAAAAAACAGTGTGAAAAAGCGGGGATTCTCTCTGAAGTACGTAAACGTGAGCACTTCGAAAAGCCAAGCATCAAACGCAAGAAGAAGGCCATCGCCGCACGCAAGCGTGCTCTTAAGAAACAGCGTAAAATGATCGATTAGTATCCCGTTTGTCCGGGGTCAGGAACAGACTTCATGACACTGAAAGAACAGCTAAACGATGCGATGAAAGCAGCCATGAAGGCGCGGGACAACCTGCGCCTTTCGGCTGTTCGCATGGTTCGTGCTGCAATTAAAAATCGTGAGATCGATACCCGTACGGAACTTGACGACCAGGCGGTTATTGATGTCATATCAACATTGGCGAAACAACGCCGTGAATCTATTCGGATGTATCGGGATGGCAACCGGCTTGAACTTGCTGAAAAAGAAGAATCAGAACTAGCTGTCCTGCTTGAGTTTCTGCCGGTCCAGTTGAGCACCGATGAAATTGATTCGTATGTCAGGCAGATCATTATTGATATAGAAGCGCACGGTGTGAAGGACATGGGACGGGTGATGAAGGCAGTTACACCCCTTACCGCAGGCAAAGCCGATGGCAAGGTTGTAAGTGATGCTGTCCGGAGACTGCTTGCTTGATCTGCCGGGCGCATTTTTTTATTCCACTTTTTAGTCAGGAACAACATCGGGATTTGGAATTACACGTCAAGGGGCTTTCGTTGAGATGGCCCCTTCTTTGTAAATCGGTCGTGTCGATACAATGAATCTTATTGACGTCATAATTTTATCGGTTCTCTGCTTCTTTGCGGTCAAGGGCCTGGTTCGAGGACTTGTCAATGAGGCTTCTTCCCTGGCAGGTCTTCTGTTGGGTGGATGGCTGGCGTACCGATTTCACCCGCTGCTCGCAGTGCCGATAAAAAACGCACTTCATCTGCCTGCGCATCTGTCTTCGTTCCTTGCCTTTATCATCATACTGCTGGTTACCGGAATCTGTGCCCATATTATCGGCAATGTTATAACCGCTGCCCTGCGTCTTGTTATGCTGGGCAGCCTGAATCGGCTTGGCGGACTGCTTATCGGTATTGCCGAGGGGGGGTTGTTGCTCTGTCTGGCTTTAAGTATTGCCGTCTCCGGATACATGCCGGAGCAAATCCGGAGAAAAATCCGTACGTCAGAGTCCGCCAACCTGCTGGCTAAGACCGGAGATCGTTTCCTCTCGGAATGGCGTGATGCCACTGGTAAGAAGAAATGATTCCTGAAGAGAAGGTACGCGAGGTTGCCGAACGGCTTTCAATTGTTGAGGTTGTGTCGGATTATGTCCCTTTGCGACGTGCCGGCAGCAACTTCCTTGGGCTTTGCCCGTTTCACGCTGAAAAGACTCCGTCATTCAATGTAAATCCGGCAAGAGAGATTTTTCACTGTTTTGGGTGTGGTGCCGGCGGCAACGCGTTCTCTTTTATCATGAAGATTGAGGGGCTCAGCTTTCCTGAAGCCGTTAAACTGCTTGCCAGAAAAACCGGGATTGAAATTGAGGAGCGCCAGCTCACCCCTTCGGAAATAAAATCGCAGGATGAATATGCCCAGTTCCGGCAAATTAATGACCTGACGACATCCTACTACCGCTCGGTTCTTCTCAATAGCCAAGAGGGGGAGCCGGCTCGGCAGTACCTCGGCAAACGTTCGGTCGAGCCAGACATTTCGGACGCCTACCGCCTTGGTTTTGCACCTGACCGGCGCGATGGGCTCGTTAAACATCTGAAGAACAACGGTGTCGATCTCGATACTGCACTTAAACTCGGTATAGTCCGCAAATCTGATGCCGGATGGTACGACCTTTTTCGCAACCGCCTGATCTTCCCGATCAGGGATGCACGTGGTCAGGTTATTGCTTTTGCCGGGCGGGTGCTGGATGCAGCACTGCCGAAGTATATCAACTCTCCCGAATCACCGCTCTATCACAAGAGCTCCGTACTTTTCGGGCTGGATATGGCATTGCCATCCATTAGAACCGGGAATTCTGTCATTATTGTAGAGGGATACTTCGACCACCTGGCGCTGTACCGGGCTGGAGTCCAGAACGTTGTAGCAACCTGCGGAACAGCCCTGACCAGCGCCCACACCGGGCTGATCAAGCGGCATGCCGAACGGGTCTACACTCTGTTCGATAGCGATAACGCCGGGAAAAAAGCAACCATTCGTTCGATGGAACTTTTTCTCGAGCAACGCATTCCGGCGTATGTAATCTCATTGCCGGCCGGTGACGATCCGGACAGTTTTCTGGCCGCACATCAAGCTGAGGAGTTTGCTGCCCTACGTGACAAGGCGCGACCAGCGTTTGAATATTTCGTACGCTCTCTTTTGGCGGATACTCCACCCGATAGCGTTGACAGCAAAGTCCGGATAATCGATGATATTGTTCCCCGTTTCCGCAAGATAGCCGACTCGGTCGAACGTGATTTATATGAGAAAGAAATTTGCAGACTGCTGGGGATAACGACCCATGCATTTCGCAAGCGCATGGGGGGGGGGACACTCTCGCATCAGGAAGCACCGGTAAACCAGAGCAATACCATGCAGCCAAGCGACAATATTCAAGACACCCTGCTGGCGTTATTACTGAATTACCCTGAAGCACGGGGTGAAATTGTACGTTCCGGTCTTGACACCATTTTCAGTGATGATTACCTTGAACTTGCCCGACTGGTGCTTGACCGTCTGGATGGGTCAGACAACCGTCAGATGTTGAGCCAACTGGCAGAAACGCTCGAAAAGCCGGAGCAGAAAACGCTCTTTTCCCGGATAATGGTTTCAGATGGTTATCTGGTTGACATTGAATGGCGCGCCGTATTCGATCAGTGTACACGAAGCCATGAAAAGAAGCAGCTGGCATCAATCAAGGATATTGCCGCCCGTCTTGCGGTACTGGACACAAGCAGTCCAGAATACGGCCTGCTTCTAAAGCAGGCAGACACTCTGCGCACACGAAAATCAAAACTTTAACAATAACTACTGTTTCCTTGAGGTGAATACACATGGCTAAGAAAAACATGGATAACGTTACAAAACTGATTGATATCGGTAAGGAGAAAGGGTTTTTAACCTATGATGAGGTCAATGACATACTGCCTCCGGACATCGCTACTGATCAGATTGAGGACGTCATGGGTATGTTCGGGGACCTGGACATAGAAATAGTTGATTCTGCCCAGAAGATCAAGATTCCGAAAATGAAGAGCGATCTTGACGAAGATGAAGAGGCGGAAGGTGAATCGGAAGAAGTGGAATTTGAGCCAGGCTCCATCGGGCGCACCAGTGATCCTGTCCGCATGTATCTGCGCGAAATGGGGTCGGTTTCTCTTCTCACCAGGGAGGGTGAAGTTGAAATCGCTAAAAGGATTGAAGATGGCGAGCGTGACGTTGCCGGCGTAATTCTCAATACTCCGATTACTGTCAAGGAAGTTTTCTCCCTGGGTGAACGGCTTCGTAAATTCCAGATCAACCCTTCGGAAGTCAGCAAAGAGGTTGAAGAAGAGGTGCTCGAGGAAGATGAGGAGGATGTTCAGAAGACGAGAATTCTTGAGGTTATTGATGCGATTGCAGCACAGGATCTGTTGTTGATTGAGATTGCTGAAACAGTGACTGCTGCTAAATCGCCAGCAAAGAAAAAGGAACTCGAAAAAAAGCTGCGTGAAGAGAAAGATCATCAGGCAGATCTTCTGAAATCGCTGAGGCTGAAAGATCGTCACACCAACAAGATTGCCGAGCGCCTTAAGGAGCTGTCCGGCAAGGTAGATAAACTGCATGCCGAATTCTCCGATCTTGAAAAGATTGTCTCCGTGGAAAAGCTGAAAGCGCTCCTTGATAAACTGCAAAATGAAGATGAAAAATGTACGGCAGAACTCAACAAGTTCAAATTGGACGAAGAAGAAACTGCGAAAGTGGAGAAGCGCCTTCGTACCGCTGCACGCAGAATTCAGAAGGTGGAGCAGGAATCCGGTTTCAAAGCCCGCGATCTTGCTGCAGCGCTTAAAGCGATCGAAGAGGGGGAGTGCAAGGCCCGCATCGCTAAAAGTGAACTTATCGAGGCAAACTTACGACTCGTTGTGTCGATCGCAAAAAAATATACCAACCGCGGATTGCAGTTTCTCGATCTTATCCAGGAGGGAAATATCGGCCTGATGAAAGCAGTCGATAAGTTCGAATACCAGCGCGGTTACAAGTTTTCAACCTATGCCACCTGGTGGATACGTCAGGCCATTACGCGTGCCATTGCCGACCAGGCCCGCACGATCCGCATTCCGGTCCACATGATCGAGACAATCAACAAATTGATACGCACCAGCCGCCAATTGGTACAGGAAAATGGGCGCGAGCCATCCCCGGAAGAAATTGCCGAACGCATGCAGCTCCCGCTCGACAAGGTGCGCAAGGTTCTGAAGATTGCCAAGGAGCCGATCTCGCTTGAAACTCCGATCGGCGAGGAAGAAGATTCTCACCTTGGAGATTTCATCGAGGATAAGGGGGTCATTTCCCCGATTGAAGCGGTCATCAAGAACAATCTTTCAGAAAGTACTGCCAAGGTGCTTGCAACACTGACACCACGTGAAGAAAAAGTTCTCCGTATGAGATTTGGCATCGGCGAAAAGAGTGACCACACACTCGAAGAGGTTGGCCAGGACTTTGAAGTTACGCGCGAGCGGATCCGTCAGATTGAGGCGAAAGCCTTGCGCAAATTGCGGCACCCCAGCCGCAGTAAGAAATTAAAAAGTTTTGTTGACTAACCCCAGGAACCTTATGACTAAAACCATGCATCGAATCATTCTGGCAGCAAGTATCGTTTTTTTTGCTTTCGTCCCCGGATACTCGGCCGAAATCGATGACTCAACCGTTTTTATCGATGCCTTTAACGCCTTCCAGCAGAGAGATTACCTGCTGGCGATAGAAAAGTGTGACCAATTAAACCAGGTTTTTCCTGACTCTCCCCTCAGGGATGTAACGCTGCTTCTTGCCGCTCGTGCCAGCCTCAAATCCGGGGATAATGAACGTGCAGCAAAATCTATTGCCCTGTTTTCAACTGAGTTTCCTGAAAGCAGCCTGAAGACGTCTGTTGAAGAAAGTTTGAAGGCGCTGGCAAGTCGCCGGCAAAAAGGGGAAGTACTTGCGGCTGATAAAACTCTGCAGAACGCAGCCCTCAAAGTCAGCTCCGACAGGTTGGCGCGCGAACGTGCAGCCGAATTGAAACGGGAAATGGAGCGCGCAGCGAAAGCAAAGGCCGAGCAGGAGCGCCTGGCCCGTATCAAGCTTGAAGAGGAAAATCGTGAGAAAGAGCGCGTGCTGGCCGAAAAGATTGCCAAGGAAAGTATAAACGTCGCTATCACGCTGCATGAAGGCGCAGAGCCGTTTCCCGTCGGTGGTAACGGCAGCCTGCCGGTTGAGTTCTCCAACAGAGGGAAAAACGGTGAAGAGTTTTTACTGACTGTTACCGCTGTCAAAGAATACGATGCCGTACTGGCCGGAGTTGGCAAACCTGATGAAAGAGTCACCCGACTTCAGCTCGCGGCAGGTGAAACATTCAAGGGAGCGGTTGTATTCAGGATGCCGGCCGAAATGGTTGATAGCCACCGTTCCGTCATTATGATTAAAGCTGTATCAGTTAAATTCAACGATGTTGTTTTTCAAAAAGAGACCGTAGTTGTAAGCTCTGCGCCACTTATTCGCGCCGTTGCGAAACTTGCCAAACAGAAAGTTGCTCCGGGTGAAAAACTTCACTATCGGTTAACGGTTCTCAATGCAGGCTCAATGACGGCCCGGAATTTGACCGTTCGACTCCGGCTCCCTCCCCAGATTGTTTTTCTGGGAACCCCGGATGTAAGGTTCAAACAGGGGCCAAACGGCACGCTTGACTTCAATATTGATCAAATCGAGATGGGCAAACTTGAGGAAATCAATCTGGATGTAAAGGTACGTGAGGGCAGTTCCGTCGGTCAGGAATTACGTGGACATGTTGAGGTAGTCAACAACAGCCTGCAAAGGAAGGACATATTTACCGCGAGTGCTGATGTCGTACAGGCACAGTAACATTTATTTGTTGTGACATACGGCCTCAGAGACAATAGTTCTCTGAGGCCATGACAAATCTAGAGCAGAACCAGGTTGTCACGATGAATAATGACATCACCGTAGTGATACCCGAGAATCCCCTCGATTTCCGAGCTCCTGCAGCCAACCAGGCGAGCTGATTCACCACTGGAATAGTCTGACAATCCCCGTGCAAACTCAACGCCATCCAATCCGCACAGCCTGACGCACGCTCCCCGTTCGAACCGTCCTTCCACTCGAACAACACCGGAGGGAAGCAGGCTCTTGCCTTTCTTCAGCAGCGCATTCCGTGCACCATCATCCACGATTATTCTGCCGGATGGCCTCAGGGTATACGCAATCCAATGTTTTCTGCGATTGAGCCCTATACCGGAAGGGAGAAACAGAGTCCCTACCTCCTCCCCCTGAAGGGCAGCGACAATAATTCCGCGCCGTTTTCCGGACACCATGATGGTCGCAACGCCGTTTTTGCCAGCTTTTTTGGCAGCAGCCACCTTGGTTGCCATTCCTCCTGTACCGACAGTTGAACCGGAACCACCGGCGGCACGCTCGACCTCGCGAGTGATCCCCTTAATCAGCGGGATCAGTGTCGCGGCCGGATCAGTGTGCGGATCGGCGCTGTAGAAACCCTCAATGTCGGTCAGGATCAACAGCAGGTGTGCTTCGGCAACGTTCGTAACCAGAGCGGAGAGATTGTCGTTGTCACCAAACTTGATCTCGTCAACAACAACGGTATCGTTTTCATTGATTATCGGGATTATTCCAAACCCAAGCAGAGCATCGAGGGTCGCCCGGGCATTAAGAAAACGCTGCCGGCTTCCAAGGTCTTCACTGGTTAAAAGCACCTGGGCAACTTTAAGATTATTGGGAGCCAAAGACTTTTCATATGCCAGCATCAGACGGGTTTGGCCAACGGCTGCAGCCGCCTGCTTGTGCGGAATGGTCCGCGGCTTGTCCGTCAGCCCCAGTTCGCTTCTGCCCGCAGCGATGGCGCCGGAGGATACAACGATGACTTCCAGTCCTTGCCGGCGCAGAACAGCAATTTCGTCGCAGATTCTGCCGATGACAGCCATATCCAGGGCACCATCTGAATCGGTCAGCACCCTGCTCCCGATTTTTATTACAACTCGTTTAACTGCTTTGAGTAGTTCCTTCCGCATCACCACACCTCTTCTGGATTACCCCACAAACGCCGTGCAATCTCATCCAGCAATAGATCAACCCCTTCTCCGGTGGCAGAGGAAATCGGAAACACCGTAACCCCCTCCGCTTCAAACCAGGCTTTAATTGCGGGGAGTTCCGCTCGTGTCTGCGGCAGATCTATCTTGGTAATCACCACAATCTGTTTCTTTGCGGCTAATTCCGGGCTGAAAAGAGCTAACTCACGATTTATCGACTCATATTCAGCCCGCGGATCACGCTCCGGCATCCAGGAAATATCCACCAGATGCAGCAGGATACCGGATCGTTCCAGGTGTTTGAGAAAACGATGCCCCAGTCCGGCACCATCATGGGCACCCTCGATAATGCCGGGAATATCCGCCATCACAAAGGATTTATATCCCTTGTACGGCACAACCCCCAGTGAGGGGACCATGGTGGTAAAGGGGTAATCGGCGATCTTGGGGCGAGCAGCCGATATCTTGCTGATAAGCGATGATTTGCCGGCATTCGGTAATCCAAGAAGCCCGACATCGGCCATCAGCTTCAACTCCAGCCGAAGTTTGCGTTCTTCATGCTCTCCACCCGGCTGGGCAAATTTCGGCGCCTTGTTGGTTGCCGACGCAAAGCGGGCATTCCCCTGCCCACCCCTGCCTCCCTTAAGCAGTATCACGCGCTGACCGTTCTCAGTCAGGTCCGCAAGTATATCATCGGTTTCAGCATCCTTGACAACAGTACCAACCGGCACCTTGATCAGCAGATCCTTGCCCCCGGCGCCATGGCGGTTTTTACCCATGCCGTTATGACCATTCTCCGCCTTTTGATGAGGCCTGTGACGCAACTCCAATAAAGTAGAAAGCCCTGCAACAGCTTCAAAGATTACGTCCCCACCCTTACCGCCGTCACCGCCGCTTGGTCCGCCGAATTCAATAAATTTTTCGTGCCGGAAGGCGACACAACCGGCACCACCATGCCCCGAAGCTGTAAACAACGTTACTTCATCGATAAATTTCATCTAGCTACTCCCCGTCCAGCCACGCCTGAATCGCCTGTAAGCGCCCGTTCCAAGCGCCAGTCAGTCGTTCAGTAAGAAACGCTGTAAATAAGCTGTCAAACAGCTGTAATCCCTGGTCCATCAGGAACATCCGCTCATAAAAGACCGCTTCCCGCTCACTCATCTGATCAACGGTAGAATCCTTTTCAACACGCACCTGAGGACATTTAAATGATGCAAATCCGAACGTATCACCTTTAAGAGTCAACTTCCAGAGGTTCTCGTCCTTTTCCATACAGATTGTTGCACTGGTAATTCGTTTGTCCCCTCTGAGAGCAGATATCGCCTCAAGGTACTTATCCTGGGAACCCGAAACCGTTACTTTCTGAATTCCACCCTCTTCCCCCCCACCCTGGAACTGGATCCGATCATCGATCCAGGCGGAGAATTTCTCTCCATTCGTAATGTGGCCGGGACAACATACCGGGAACTCACCCTCTCCGTTTACTCCGCGCTGCAGCAGCCATAACATGAATTCCCACCCCAGCCACTGGTTATCGCGAATCAGGGCGACAACTGCGTCAGAACCGGCCTGATTGGCGGCTTCCAAGGAGTCACGCAGCTGGCCCTCCAGCAGCTTTCGCGCCCGCGCAAACGGATGAACAATAACAGGACTGAATCCTTCAAATGTTTTGCGGAAGAGATCTTCAAAGCGCTCGATGACTTTGGTTCCGAGGCTGAAGAGCGTAAGTATCCCGCTCTTCTGATCCCACACGACATCAACCGTTGAAGGGACGGGAAGACATCTGGTCATAAGGCGCAATTGAACCTGTTCCTTAATCTCTTCACGCTTATGCTTCGGAGTTCGTCTCAAGTTGGGATTTTGGGCCAGAAAAGCACCCTCTTCACGCCCGGTGTGTGACTTGAGAACTGCAGCAGGTATTTTGCGCTGATCTCTGCGCAGAGAGAATACGACATAATTATCACGCCAAAAGTCGGATGGCACATCAAAAGAGGCATCATCCGGTTTGTCTACCAGCGTCCACCCTTCTGCAGACTCTTCAGTGGAATTTTCAATTGACTGAAACCCACGGTCAGCCAGTTTCTTTGAAAACCACTGGAACTGATCTGTTCCTGGCAATTCACCGGTTACAGCGAACTGGGTAATACTGACAGTGTTGGCATATACGCCCATAATAATACTTCCTTTTTAGTTACTTGCCCAATAGTCGGACATATTCTTCCAGAGATATGGAACTGTGCCAATGCCCGCTCAGTTTACCGATCATTGTGCCGCCCCAAAACAGCAGCACTACCAAGGCGGCGAAAACGAAACCGGGTACGGCGAAGCGTTGAACTACCCTCATTGATAGTGCTCCATTGAAACGGCAATGACTGATGCATCTCCAACAGCCGATACATTCGGGAGTGGCAACGCTTGTTTTGTGCATGACATCTATGTAGCTCGGGCAGACCTGACTGCAAGCACCACACGATACACAACGCTCGAGGTTTCTGGACACGCGCAGCGGTGAAAGTGTGGCGACCAGACCCAGCAAAGCCCCGTATGGGCAGAGATAACGGCAGAACGGATTCCGCAGCACAACCGATAGTGCCACCAGCGCCAAAATAATACTCAACGCCAGCGGGGATATGTGCAGAAAAAAGTCCATAAGACGTACGTCTGCAATCAAGTGATAGTCTGACTGAATAAACCTGGATAGCGCGTCGGCCGACATGGCAATGGCTATAAAATAGATAAAAAAGGCCATCAGCAGGTATTTCAGGCTCCGTAATCCGGCATCAAGCCATGCCGGCAGACGCGGGTTGCGGTTCATCAGGCGGAAGCCCCCCTTCCAGGCACACTCGGATATTGCCGCTATCGGGCATATCCAGGAGCAGAAAGAACGTCGCAGCAGGAGTGACACCAGAATCACCGTCACAAAGACGATCACCGCTGCCGGGTGGATGGAATTTATTTCACCCCCCTTTACCCAGGAGGCGGTTCCCAACAAGCCGGAAATAGGGAGAAAACCGTCAATCCCGTCCGGACGGACAGCTAAAGGCCCCTTGACACCGGAACTGATCACCTGCACAAACTGGTAAAAGCGGAGACCAAGCCAGACCATAAACCCGAGGAAAGAGCATTGTATCAGAATTCGCAGTGGCTGCATATAAAGGGCGGACATAATGCTCCCAAAAAATTGAGGCGGGTTGTAAACCCGCCTCAGAAAAACTACTCAACGTTCAAAGCAACGTAATGTGCTGTCCCATCGGGCCGGCGCAGCAGCAGTCGAATGACGTCTCCCTTTTTCATCTTGGCAACGAGGGCGGTGTACGCTTTTACGGTCTCCGGCCGATGACCATTTATTTCGATGACGATAGACCCTGCCGTCACGCCGACATCCTCTGCTGAAGAACCGGGTTTAACCTCCGTAATGACTAAGCCTTTACTGTCACGTAGGCCGAATCGGTCAGAAAGGTCCTTCCGTATCTCTTCAACAGTTATCCCGATCTTGTCGCCTTCCATACTGCTGTCCTGCCCTGATTCTTTATCTTTCTCTTTCAACGTGCCAACAACAAGTGAAATGTCCTGCCTGGCAGCGTCGCGATAAATTACGATCCTGACTTTCTTGTTAACGGGGGTTGCGGCAACATATCGAGGCAACTCGCTTCCTTCATTAATCTGCTTGCCGTCATATTCGACAATCACATCTCCCGCCTTGAGACCTGCTTTTTCAGCAGGAGTATCCTTTTCAACTGAAGCAATCAAGGCACCTTTGTCGGATCCGAGGCCAAATGACCTGGCCAGATCAGCAGTAAGCGGCTGAAAGCGCACACCGAGATACCCTCTGGTTACCTTGCCCGATTCACGCAACTGGCTGACAATCGATTTGGCCACGCTTATCGGAATAGCAAATCCGATCCCGCCCCCTCCTCCGGAAATAATGGCGGTATTTACTCCAATCACACGCCCCTCTGCATTGAAAAGCGGACCGCCGGAGTTCCCAGGATTAATTGAGGCGTCTGTCTGAATAAAATCATCGTAGGGTCCGCTTCCGATTACTCGTCCCTTGGCACTGACGATACCGGCCGTAACGGTGTGAGAAAGTCCGAACGGGTTGCCAATCGCCATCACCCATTCGCCTACTTCAAGGTTGTCACTGTCCCCTAATTCAGCAAAAGGGAGCTGATCCTTGTCACTGATCTTGATCAGAGCAAGGTCAACTTTCTCATCGGACCCTTTTATCTCGCCTTTGACTTCCCTGCCGTCGGATAATTTGACCATCACCTCGTCGGCTCCGTTAACAACGTGGTTATTGGTAAGGATATAGCCATCTGCACTGATGATGAATCCGGTGCCGAGGCTCTGCTCACGGCGCGGCCGCTGTTGAGGCATCTCATCGAAAAAACGGTTAAAAAAATCATCAAGGAAATTGTTGCCATACGGGTTTTGCTGTTGTGGACGACGGAGCTGCTGTTTGGGCTTACTATTTTTCGTCGTGCGAATGTTGACGACGGTCGGATTTAGTTTTTTAGCAAGCACAACAAAATCAGGGCTGATAGTCTTTGCAGAAGCAATGGTTGGTTGAGATAGAGCAGCAACTAACCCCATGACCAGAATATGAACTGAAAAAATACGTGACATAAACATAACTGACCTCCCCCGCGTACTGATAGATTGATTTAATTGGCAAGGGCGGGATCGCATAAGTCACGACACCGCCCCTGACTGTTCCCAAGAATAAAATAAACAATCAAACAGGAAAAATCAACCCCAACTACCCCTCTTTCAGAATATATCCCTGACCGCGAACTGTA
>VFJM01000432.1 GCA_009886055.1 Geobacter sp.
GATGACCGGGTGATCGGCATGGAGATAGTTGACAATACTGCCGTCGGCTCGACGATCTTCACGGTCTGCGAAAACGGCTTCGGCAAGCGCACCGACCTGGACGAATACCGCGACCAGTCGCGCGGCGGCAAGGGGATCATCACGATCAAGACGACCGAGCGGAACGGTTCCGTGGTCAACGTCATGCAGGTCGCGGACGATCACGATCTGATGGTGATCACCGACCAGGGCAAGATCCTGCGGGTACCGGTTTCCGGATTCTCGGTCATCGGCCGTAATACGCAGGGGGTCACGCTGATGAACACCGAGGAAAACGAGAAGGTTGTGGCCGTCGCCCGTCTGGCCGAGAAGGATGAGGACGAAGGCTTGGAAGAAGGCCTGGAAGAAGGGACTGAAGAAACGGAAGAATAGATGACCCTGGCGCTCAACATAGATAAATCGCTGCGTGAACGCCGCCGCATCAACCGGCTGCTGGACTTCCTCAAGCGGGACGACCTGACCGGCGAGCAGATGGAGCGTATCGGCAGACGGCTGCAGAAGTCCGGCAAACGGGCGCTTTCGCCGCTGGTGCGCAAGCTCTGGCGGGAGCAGAACGGCACCGCAATCTACCGCTACACCTGCATGCTCGATTTTTTTGACGCCTCGGCCTGGATGGACCAACTGATCCAGATCACCCTGCAGCGCAAGGATCTGGAGGAGGATGGCAAGCTGGCCCTGCTGGATGTACTGCACGACAGCGGAATCGACGTCACCGCCCCCCCCTTCGCAGCGATGACCGGCTATGGCGCCCCCACGCTGGAAGGGTTTGTCGATGACTGCCTGGGTGACAACGAGCGGGGGCTGGTACGCTTCATCGACAGCTTTCTCGATGTGGCGGACGAGTTCCGCGAGCGGATGATGGGGCGCCTTGCCGATAAGGGCTCCGCCGAAGCGGTGGCGCTCCTCGAGATCTTGCTCTCTTTTGAGAAGGAGGAGATCGTGCACGCAGCGGTGCGCGCTCTGGGACGCACCAGAAGCGGCTACGCCCTGGACGTTCTCGGGCGTGCCGAACTCCGCTTTGAAGGGGAGCCGGCGGCCATGATCCGGCGCAGTATCCGGCGGCTCTCATTCACCGGAATCCGTGATGCCGTGGAACTGCCGCACTCCTTCCAGCAGCCGCTCCCCTTCTTTGAGGTCTATGCCGGACCGGTCGATTTTTACGGTTCCCGTACGCTCTGGTTCTCCTGGCGGCTGGATGATCTCTCCTTTGCCGCCATGCTGATCCTGACCGGTGAGACGGATGGCATGCTGAACGCCATCAGCTATCGCATGAAGGACCAAAAGGAGTACGGACATATCTTGAAAGATGTGGCCGGCGGCGAGATGCTGACGCCGGTTGAACCCGACTATGCGCTGGCTTCGCTGCGTGATGCGCTCCACTTGAGCCGCGCGGGGGGCTTTTACCTCCCCCCCGACTTCTACGTCGATATGCGTCTCTTCCGCCCGGATTCCCTGAAACCTGAAGCGTACATCCCCCGGTTCAAACTCAAACATCTGGAAGACATCGTAGAGAAGATTCCGGGCTATGTTGCCACCAGCAACGACCTGCTCGATGAACCGGGCCTTGAAGGGTGGCTGTTGACCGAGATGGCTCTGTATGACGCCGCTGATCGCTTCACTGCTCTGGAAACGGGCGGTGGAGCCGTCTCCGTGTCGCCGGAGGCTCTGGAGGCGGAGATTTCCCGCTGCTGTGACGAGTTGATTGTGCCGCGGCGTGCCGACATCATCAAGCGGCTGCTGCTGACTGCCGACTACCTGCAGCAGATCGAGTGTGATGAAAGCGTGGTGCAAAAGACACTGGCTACCGCACTGAGCATCGTCGGAGGCTTTTTGCCCGATTGCCGCCACCCGTTCGTCCGGCGCCTGCTGCTGGACAGTGTGGATGCAGCCCGGCAAACGTTGGCGGAGGGGTATGATCCGCGCCTGGAGGAAGGGTATGATGACGATGAATACGATGACTGACGGGACGATTAATAAGACAACCGGTATCGAGCGGATCGCCGTTATCGGCGGCGGGAGCTGGGGAACGGCTTTGGCCGGGCGTCTGGCGGCCAACGGTCTTGACACGCTGCTCTGGGCCTATGAACCGGAACTGGTGGCAGAGATCAATTCCAGTCACACCAACTCGGCGTATCTTCCCGGCATCAACCTGCACCCGACTCTGGCGTGTACGGGAAATCTGGAAGAGGCTACCTGCGGGCGGAGCATCGTGCTGCTCGTGACGCCGGTGCAGGTCATGCGCGGTGTGCTGAAACAGCTTGCCCCTTACATTGAAAAAAATGCGATTATTGTCAACGCTTCCAAAGGGATTGAACTCGAAACACTTCAGACGGTTTCCCAGATCTGCGGGGAACTGCTCGGTGATGCAGCGCTGGAGCGCTACGTGGCGCTCTCAGGGCCGACCTTTGCCAGGGAGGTAGCCCAGGAACTCCCCTCGCTGATCGTAGCGGCGTCCCACAACAGCATCGCTTCGCACCGTGTTCAGGCCGCCTTCAGCTGCCCCTGTCTGCGGGTCTATACCAACAGCGATGTTATCGGCGTTGAACTGGGGGGGGCGGTCAAGAATGTCATCGCCATCGCCGCCGGAATATGCGACGGACTCGGGTTCGGCCACAATGCCCGGGCGGCCTTGATCACACGGGGGCTGGCCGAGATGAAACGTCTGGGTCAGGCCATGGGCGCAGAGGCGGCCACCTTTGCCGGTCTGGCCGGCATGGGGGATCTGGTGCTGACCTGCACCGGCGACCTTTCGCGCAACCGGACGGTCGGTTTCAAGCTGGGGCAGGGGATGAAACTGACGGACATTCTGGCCGAGATGCGCATGGTCGCCGAAGGGGTGAAGAGCGCCGAATCGGTCTACCTTCTCTCCCGCCGCCTCGGAGTCGAGATGCCGATCGTGGAGAAGACCTACCAGATCCTCCACGAGGACAAGCCGGCCCGTCAGGCGGTTATAGAGCTGATGGCGCGGGATCTGAAAGAGGAAGGGTAGGTTTCTTCCTTTAGAATAGTTTTAACCAATGAAGACCCTGATTTCGGCATATCGGGGTCTTTGTGTATATCCGTTATGTTCGTAGAGACGTAGAGACGTCTCTACGTGAAATTTAAGGAGAAATACAATGCGCATAGGGCACGGCTACGACGTTCACCGCCTGGTGGCGGGGAGAAAGCTGATCATGGGGGGCGTGGATATCCCCTGGGAAAAGGGGCTGCTGGGGCATTCCGATGCCGACGTGCTGCTGCACGCCATATCTGACGGCATCCTGGGGGCGATCGGTGAAGGGGATATCGGCAGGCATTTTCCCGACAGCGACCCGGCCTACAAGGGGGCGGACAGCCTGAAACTGCTGGCGCATGTTGCCGGTCTGGCCTTTGAGCGCGGCTACAAGCTCGGCAACCTGGACGCCACCATCATCGCCCAGATGCCGAAGATGGCACCCCACATTCAGACCATGCGGGAAAATATTGCGGTGGTACTGAATGCTTATGTCACTCAGATAAATGTCAAGGCCACGACCGAGGAAGGGCTCGGTTTCAGCGGGGCCGGCGAAGGTATCGCCGCTCATGCGGTCGTGCTGATGATGCCGGCAAAATAATCATAAAAAAACCTCCAGGGTTTTCGAAAACCCCGGAGGCTTGTACAGACAAACGACGCGCTTCAGAATTACAACCCATTCCCCGCCAGCGCCTCCACCAGTTTCTTCTGTTCGCCGTTCAGCGTTTCCGGAACATGTACACTAATCTTCACATACAGATCCCCCTTGGCATTCGAGCCGAGCGACTTGATGCCGCACCCCTTCAGCCTTATCTTGGTGCCGGGCTGAATGCCGGCCGGCACTTTGATCCGTTTGTCACCCTCCAGGGTGGGGACGTCCAGAGAAATCCCCAGACAGGCGGCGCTGAACGGAATCGAGCGTTCTACGAACAGATCGCCGCCGTCGCGCATAAATACCGGGTCAGGCAGTACCTGGATGATCAGGAACAGGTCGCCTGCGGGTCCGCCACCTTCTCCCGGGGCGCCCTTGCCGGAAATACGGATTTTGCTGCCGTTATCGACGCCGGCCGGGATTTTTATCTTCAGCTCTTCCCGCTGGCCGTTCCGCCGGAACGCAATCTGCTTTTCTGCCCCCTGCGCGGCATCGCGAAACGTGACGGTAAGCTCCATTTCATGGTCGGCTCCCCTCATCGGCCCCTGCCGGAATCCGCCCCTCCCCCCCCCTCGCCCGAAGGAGCCGCCGAACAGACGTGAGAAAATATCCTCTGCACCCCCTCCGCCAACGCCCCCCCCCATATCCTTATAGGCGTTGCCGAAGTCGAAGCCGCGGAAAATATCCTCCTGGCTGTACTGCTGATGAAAGCCGCTGGAGCCGTAGGTGTCGTACTTCTGCTTCTTATCCGGGTCGGAGAGCACCGCGTAGGCTTCATTGATCTCCTTGAACTTGTCCTCCGCTCCCTTGTTGTCCGGGTTGCGGTCGGGGTGGTACTTGACCGCCAGCTTGCGGAAGGCTTTCTTGATATCGTCTGCCGAGGCCCCTTTTTCGACTCCCAGCGTTTTGTAATAATCGACCTGTGCCA
>VFJM01000103.1 GCA_009886055.1 Geobacter sp.
ATCCCGCTGATGATCGGCATTACCCTGATCACCTTCTCCGTGATCCATCTGGCGCCCGGCGAACCGGTCGAGATGCAGATGGCGATGAACCCCAAGGTCGGTAAAGAGGCCAGAGAACGGCTCACGAAGTTTTACGGTCTCGATAAACCGCTGCATGAACAGTACTTCAGCTGGGTTGGTAAAATCGTCCGGCTTGATCTGGGGCGGTCGTTTTCATCGGATAATCGTCCGGTCGTGGACAAGATCAAGGAACGTCTCCCCGTCACCATTTCTTTAAACGTGATCGCGCTGCTGCTCGAATTCGGCCTGGCGATCCCGATCGGAATACTGGCCGCTACCCGCCGTGACACCTGGCTTGACAAGGGAATCACCGTTTTTGTTTTTGTCGGTTTTGCCGTACCGACCTTCTGGCTGGCACTGCTGCTCATGTACTTCTTCGGAGTCAGGCTGGGGTGGCTGCCGATCTCGGGTCTTCATACGCTGGGGAGCGATTCCTGGGGAACGCTGCGGTATCTGGCCGACATGGCCAAACATCTGGTCATGCCGATCATGGTGGCCTCTTTCGGGAGCCTGGCCGGGCTCTCCCGTTATATGCGTTCTGCGATGCTGAACGTCATCAGCCAGGACTACATCACTACCGCCCGTGCCAAAGGTCTGCCCGAACGGGTGGTGATTTATAAACACGCCCTGCGAAACGCACTGCTTCCGCTGATAACGCTGCTCGGCTTTTCGATTCCCGGCCTGATCGGCGGCAGCGTTATCTTTGAGACCATCTTCGCCATTCCGGGGATGGGGCAGCTCTTTTATCAGGGGGTTATGTCGCGTGACTATCCGGTGGTCATGGGGATTCTTGTGATTGGCGCGTTTTTGACACTGATCGGAAATCTGATTGCCGATCTCTGCTATGCCCTGGCTGATCCGCGTATCAGGCATGGAGAGGGGTAGGGTGATGAACGTTACACATTCCTATCTGTATTCGATATTCTGGCCGCGTTTCCGGCGCAATCGCCTGGCTCTGCTTGGTGGCGGCGTCGTGCTGGCGCTTTTTTGCATCTCACTGCTGGCGCCGCTCATTTCCCCCTATGACCCGAGCGCCATCAACGCCTGGAAGGTACTTTCACCCCCTTCGTGGCAGCATTGGTTCGGTACCGACGAACTCGGGCGGGATGTTCTCAGTCGGGTTCTCTACGGAGCCCGGGTTTCACTCAAGGTTGGTTTTGTGGCGGTAGGAATCGCGGTTTCAATAGGCACCGTCGTCGGGCTGGTGTCAGGATATTACAGCGGAGTTGTTGATGCCGCTCTGATGAGAGCCGTGGATATAATGCTCTGTTTTCCGGCTTTCTTTCTGATTCTCGCGATCATCACTTTTCTGGAACCGTCGATCTGGTACATCATGATGGTGATCGGCCTGACCGGCTGGATGGGAGTTGCCCGACTGGTCCGGGCTGAAACCCTCTCGATCCGTGAAATGGATTATATCCTTGCGGCCCGCTGTATCGGCTGTTCCAACAGCCGCATCATATTTCGCCATATCCTTCCCAATGCCGTATCGCCGGTGCTCGTCTCCGCAACTCTCGGCATCGCCGGCGCCATCCTGACCGAATCGGCGCTGTCGTTTCTCGGCATCGGCGTACAGCCTCCGACACCCAGTTGGGGCAATATCCTCACATCGGGCAAGGATTACATCGAATTTGCCTGGTGGCTGTCGCTCTTTCCCGGACTGGCTATTTTGGTGACGGTACTGGCCTACAATCTGCTGGGTGAGGGGATTCGTGACGCGCTTGATCCTCGCGTGAAACGCTGACCTTCTCCATCAGTGTGCCACAATGTCAAGCTGGTAACGGTTACGCAGCAGGGTAATCATGGTATTGGCGCCCTTTAAAGCCTTCCGGAGCCGATTCTGTTCCTTTTCGGAAAGGACCTGCGGGTCAACGAAATTAGTCGGTTCCTTCCCGTATGACACGGCCCGGAGCTGCCTTTCCAGCCGCATCTTCATCAGAAAGGTGAAGGCATCCCCGATTGCTTCCAGATCGCCGGGTGAGATGAAATTCAGATGTTTGAGTCGATCCAGCTTGTCCCAGGTTGTCCCGCCCGCTATTCCCGCCTCAAGCGCTAACAGACTGATACCACGTGTCAGGGCAAACAGTCCCCCCTTTTTCAGATCCAGCTTGCCGCTCTGCTCACCCTTTTTTTCGACCAGAAAGCGTCCGAACATGCCGACCGGCGCCTTGAAAGCGGCGATTGTGCGTGCCATATTCGGGAAAAAGATGGTGTTGGCGCGGGTGCATTCGCAGAGATGGGTCTGCAGCTCTACTTCAAAAGCAGCATCTCCGTGCAGCACCCGCAAATCCTGAAAAACTCCAAAAAAAACGGTATGATCCGGGCTGGGCATGGTTATCCACCGTTCTGTCAGATGTTTCCATTCCGACAGGCTGTGGCACCAATCGGGATTGCTGGCCATCAT
>VFJM01000118.1 GCA_009886055.1 Geobacter sp.
CCCGACTCTCTGTTTCTGACCGCCGCTAAGCTGGGAGGGATACGCAGTTACCTTGTCATTCAGATCAACGAGGTTAAGCAGCTCTTCTACCCGTTCTTTGATTTGCTCCCTTGGATAACGTGCAATTTCAAGCGGAAATGCGATATTTCCAAAGACTGTTCTCGAGTCGAGCAGATTGAAGTGCTGGAAAATCATGCCGATTTTTTTTCGTGCGGTGCGCAGCTCCGGCAAACCCAAGCTTGTAAATTCCTGTTCTCCAAAGCTGATGGTTCCGGAGTCCGGCTCCTCCAGGCGGTTGAGGCAACGTATCAGTGTTGACTTGCCGGCACCGCTGAAGCCGATAATGCCAAAAATATCACCCTTGCTGATTGTGAGATTGACATCCTTCAGGGCGACAACACGACCGGACGAGGAAATGAACGTCTTATTGAGTGCAACAATGCGGATCATCTTTTTTCCGTTACGGCAAACTGGAAATGTTCAACTATCTTCTCACTCACAAACAGACATCATCCTTTATAAGTACAAAATACTTTTTGTTGTGATGACAATTGTAAACAGATTTCATTCGTAACGAAGAGCATCAATAGGATTAAGGGACGATGCCTTTCTAGCCGGGTAGAAACCGAAGAAAATACCGACTGACCCTGAGAAAACTACGGCTACGGCAATGGCCTTTACAGATACGAGTGTAGGCCAGTCGAGAATTTTCGAAACTACCGTGGCACCTGCAACACCGACCCCTATCCCGATAATGCCTCCGCAGAGCGTTAAAAGTACTGCTTCTGTGAGAAATTGCAGGAGTATGTCTTTTTCTTGTGCGCCGACAGCCATCCTGATTCCTATTTCACGGGTCCTTTCGGTGACCGAGACAAGCATGATGTTCATAATTCCGATCCCGCCGACAATCAGGGAGATAGAGGCAACTGCTCCGAGCAGCAGCGACATCGTCTTGGACGAGGTTGATGCCACCGACAGAAGTTCAGACAGGTTCTTGACCGTGAAATCGTCATCTTTTTTAGCGCTGATATGGTGTCTCTGTCTCAAAAGAGTGGTTATTTCATCCTCTGCGCGGGAGAGTACGTTTTTGTTCCTGACCTTGACAATTATGGCGCCGACCGCGTTAGGAAAAGGACTCCCAAAGACTTTTCGCTGTGCTGTAGGGAGCGGAATCATAACCACATCATCCTGATCGGTTCCCTGGGGCGATTGTCCTTTCTTTTTCAGCACACCGATAATACGGAAGGGGACCTTCCTGATGCGAACAATTTTGCCCAACGGATCGACCGATCCAAAAAGTTCCTTGACAATGGTCTGGCCAATAATGCCGTTCTTTGTGGCGCCATCGACATCGGATTGAGTAAAAGGGCGTCCTGAAACAATTGCCCAGTCGCGAACTATCAGAAAATCAGGGGTTATTCCTGTAATCTGCGTCGACCAGTTCTGATTTGCATAAACGATTTGACCCCCGACACGAATGTTTGGTGCAGAAGCTTCGACTGAGGCGCATTCGCTTTTAATCGCCCGGCCATCGTCGCTCGTAAGTGTCGGCACGGCGCCGGGCCCCATCTGGACCCCCCCCGTCTTCGTGGATCCGGGGATTACGAGAATCAGGTTACTTCCCATGCTGGAGATCTGCTCACTGATAATATGCTCTGCACCGGCGCCGATGGCTACCATGGCGATCACGGATGCGATCCCGATGATAATGCCGAGCATGGTAAGAAACGATCTCAGTTTGTTGACACGCAGTGCGCAGGACGCAATTTTAAGTGATTGCCATAACTGTTCCATATCAACAGTCCCGCAGAGTAGATTGATCGGCAACTACAGAGGCCGTATTTACACACGTATTGGCGGCAGCACGACTCGAATTCGCTTCATCCGATACAATTAGACCATCGCGAAATAAAACCCGTCGTGATGCGTATGCGGCTATATCCGGTTCGTGCGTCACCATGATGATAGTGATACCTTGCTTGTTCAATTCCGTGAAGAGAGCCATTACTTCATTGCTTGTCTTTGAATCGAGATTCCCGGTCGGTTCATCAGCCAGGATGATGGTTGGTGAGTTGACAAGGGCACGAGCAATAGCAACCCGTTGTTGCTGGCCTCCTGATAGCTGGTTCGGCAAGTGGTCGGCCCGGTCGGACAGCCCAACCCGTTCCAAAGCCTTGAGGGCCAGAGTTTTTCTCTCATTGGTCTGGATTCTGGCATATATTAAGGGAAGCTCGACGTTGTTTCGTGCAGATGTACGTGGAAGCAGGTTGAACACCTGGAATACAAAACCGAGCTTTCGGTTTCTCAAATCCGCCAGTTCTCTCTTATTAAGCTGGCCAATGTTGACCCCATCGAGCAAATACTCCCCCTTTGTGGGGACATCAAGGCAGCCCATGATGTTCATACAGGTGGATTTCCCGCTTCCGGAAGCCCCCATGATGGCAATAAACTCACCACTCGCAACCGTAAGTGAGACACCTCTCAGTGCTTCAACGCACATATCTCCCATGCTGTACACTTTTGTTACATCGCTGATGTTAACTACTTCATTCATGAGGTCTCTCAATAATGGCTGTATTCCGTCTAGATTCCGGGTCCTCTGGGAGGAGCGCCCCCTTGAGTAGACTCTTTTTTCTTTTCCGATAAACGCTCAATGATCACGTTGTCAGTTTCTTTAAGATTTTCGGAGGACACTACTTCTACATATCCGTCAGCGTTCAGGCCTGTTTCAACAGCTATTGGAACAGGACGCCCCTCACGGAGAACGTATACTTTTTCGGCAGCATTTTTCTTGTCATTGCCAGTTACGGTTTGCGTACCATTGTCTTCGGATTGAGGGCTGAAACGAAGGCTGGCGCTGGGAATCTTCAACACATTCGGTTTGCGTACCGCTTCAATAGTCACATTGGCAGTCATGCCGGGCATCAGCTTCATGTCCTTGTTCTGTACGCCGACAATGACAATATAGGTGATGACGTTTTGAGTCATGATAGGAGCTTTACGAATTTGTGAAACGGTACCATTGAAATTGAGATTTGAGTATGAATCAACCGTGAAAGAGACCGGTTGTCCAAGCTTTACCTTGCTGATATCAGCCTCGTCAACACTTGTCTGGATTTCCATTTTGGTGAGGTCTTGCGCGATGGTAAAGAGTGTGGGTGTTTGAAATGATGCGGCGACCGTCTGTCCGATATCCACGTTGCGGGAAATGACGATGCCATTGGTCGGCGATTTGATTGTGGCGTACGCGAGATTAGTCGTGGCCTGGTCGTGGAGTCCCTGATTCTGGCTGACGCTCCATTCGGCGGCTTTTACCGCCGCAATGGCCTGCTTGAGCCTTGTCTCGGATGAATCAAGGTCCGCTTGGGATATTGTCCCTTCGCTGAGCAGTTTGCGGTTGCGTTCAGCTGTCCTGCGGGTGTCAATCTGATCTTCCTTTACTCTCTCGAGGTTTGCAACTGAATTGAAATAATTGCCTTGTGTCTCTTTCACCTTGGCATTGAAAAGAGCCGGGTCGATCTGCGCAATAGTCTGACCTGCCAAAACGGGAGAATTGAAGTCCACAAACAGTTTTTGGATGGTGCCGGACACCTGAGTTCCCACCTGTACGGTTACAACAGCCGCCAGAGTGCCGGTGGCGGAGACGGTGGAAACCATTTCCCCGCGCTCCACCTTTGAAGTCCTGTAATCTGATGCGGGCGGTTTTCTGGGGATAAGTACGCCTGCAATAACAACCAACGCCAGGATGACCAGGAGAATAATACCGACCTTTTTCATACGAATCCTCTTGTTGTGAATAATAAAACAGCGAAATAAAAAACTAAAAACACAGGATGGTGATGTGTCAGTCCCAGTACTACAAATCGGTTTTGAGAAACCATAATAAATTCAGCATTAATCTGATAATGAAACTGGAGTCAAAGGTGAATTTTAATGTGGTTTAATTTTCGATCAATAACAATAGTGGTTGCAGAATGTAAATATTTTTAGTACTAGTATCAGAATATCGTTACATTGCCAATTGTTATTCAATGGGGACTGATTGGTGAGCATGTCTATTGACGAAAGTTTGCCTCTGAGCAGTTTATATTCACTGCTGACAGCTTTTGAGCAGGAGTGTATTTTTTTATAGTCAGGAGTTTATGATGACACAAATAATTGGAAAAGCGGGGCATTGCCTTTGCCGAGTGTTAGCTGCAGTTTTGGTAATAGTATGCGTCTTGTCGTATAACGGGACAGCAAAAGCTGCTGGTGAGAAAAAGTCAGAACATACTGTTGTCATCTATTGTGGTGCCGGGGAACCCGATTTTAAAGGCGAAATTCTGTTCCCGTTGCAGTTTTTGAAGATGAAGCAGGTTCAAAGCGAGCTGGAGCTGTCGGCTGCTCAGATTGAAAAATTGAATGAATCACTTGAAAAAATCGGTACCGTTATAATTGAGCCGTACCTGAAAAATGGGTACCAAAATGAATCATACGATGACGTAGAAAAGAAGCTTGATGCATCCCGCAAAAGGATCGCTGAAATTTTGGGATCTCGACAGATGCCCCGTTTTAAAGGGATTCTGGTGCAGTTGTATGGCCTGTTGAGCCTGCCAAATAGAGATTTACGGGAGGTTTTACGCTTGAAACCCGAACAGAAATATATGTTGGACAGCATTCGGGCGCAGATGTTTGCACAAATAAATGGAATTTCCGAGAACCCGATAAAAGCGACTTCAAACGGTGGATGCAAGTACGTTCCTGTCGACAATGAGAAAAGCAGGGAGATTGTCAGAAAAAGCGAACAGTCGTTCCTGGATCTGCTCGTTCCGGACCAGAAGCAAACCATTGAAAAGCTCAAAGGAAAACCTCTTAAACTTGATATGAAGAACTAATATCCCTGTACGAACAAAATGGGTGCACTGGAGAATGCATGTCGATAATTGAACAGATGAGAAAATCCGGTTTTGAATCACTGGCTGACGATGATCTGCTGAAGCTGCTGACAGTTGAAGGCGAAACG
>VFJM01000114.1 GCA_009886055.1 Geobacter sp.
ATCGTATCCGGTTGACAATATATCTTATTTGATATATCTTCTTCGCATGAACGGTAAACGGGTAATCAAGCTTCTGGAAAAAGAGGGATGGAAACTTGACCGGATAACCGGCAGTCACCACCTGCTGGAGAAGGATGGCAAGGTAGTTCCCGTTCCGGTTCATGGCACCGTCGATCTTGGCAAAGGCTTGATTGCTGCTATTCAGCGACAGACAGGAGTGATACTAAAATGAAAATCGAATACCCATGCACAATAATTCCCGATGAACCGTCTGGCTACCTTGTCCAGTTCGTTGATATTGAAGAGGCGTTCACCGGCGGCGCAACACTCGAAGAGGCGCTGTTCAATGCTTCTGAGGTGCTGACAAGCATCTTAAGCTATAGACTGGATAATAAAATTGACGTACCTCTGCCGTCTGCAATTCAGCCGGGGCAATATGCTGTTGCACCGGACACCGCAACGCAGACAGCTATGCTTATTCGCCAGTCCCGAAAGGATCGCAGTCTGTCGGATCTTGCCCGTGCACTCGGAACCAGCTGGCCGTCAGCCCAACGACTGGAAAACCCGCATCATTCGCCAAATCTGAAACAGTTGGAGAGGGCTGCTGCGGCACTCGGTAAACGGCTTGTGTTGGAATTTGTTTAGCAAAAAGAGAAGCCCCCTGGCTCACAAAGTCAACTCCTGCCTCAGAGTCAAGTGCAGCCAAGGCGTCCAACAGGATCCACGGCGATCCATTCCTATTACGTTGGTGTGCCCGGCTGCACTGCCTGAAACTCCTCAAAAAACAAGAATTGACACATGTGGCTACGGCTGTTGACCGGTGTGCACATGTGCTTCAAAAAAATCATCTTGACAGGGACAACGCTCAACCCTAGTTTGCATTCATGACCCAACTGTTCATAAATCTTCTGGAGCGGCTCGGGATATTTGCCATCGCATTCATCCTGATCATGCGTTTCGATATCTTCAAGCGGCTGTTGACCGGCAAGGCCAATCGCTACGAAAAGCTTACCCTCTCCGTTATTTTCGGTCTGTTCGGCATTGCCGGCACCTATATGGGGGTCCCGATCCAGAACGCCATCGCCAATTCAAGGGTGGTGGGGGTCGCGCTGGGAGGGATTCTCGGCGGCCCGCTGGTCGGTTTTGCGGCGGGTGTTATTGCCGGCGGGCATCGCTATCTGATCGACATCGGCGGATTCACCGCCACGGCCTGCGGGGTGGCGACCATCATCGAGGGTGTGGCGGGCGGCCTGATCTACCATCGTCTGAAGCGGCGGCCGTTCGATCCGGCGGTGGCATTCATCACCGGGGTAATCGTCGAGACCCTCCAGATGGCCATCCTGTTGTTGATCCCCAAACCCTTCTCCGCGGCGCTCAGCCTGGTGAGCATAATCGGTTTCCCCATGATCCTGGTC
Organism: Geobacter sp.; assembly: GCA_009886055.1. Lineage (GTDB taxonomy): Bacteria > Desulfobacterota > Desulfuromonadia > Geobacterales > Pseudopelobacteraceae > JACRCG01. The sequence goes on from VFJM01000114.1 coordinate 1,416, forward strand.
AACGCTTTCGGGCTGGCCCTGTTTGTGGAGCTGGTCGCGTCCGTCTACAAGGAAAAAGAGCGTTTTGCCGCGTTCCAGGCACAGACAGCCCTGCAAATCGCCCTCCGTACCCTGCCGTTCCTGCGCGGCGGCCTCACCGGCTCATCCGCATCCGAAACCACCCGCATCATCCTGGAGATGAGCGACCTGGACGCGGTGGCCATTACCGATGAGTCGGTCATCCTTTCCCACCGGGGGGCAGAGGAGGGGCACCATAAACCCGGCTTCCCGCTTATGACACTCTCCACACGCGGGGTGCTCACATCGGGGCGCATTGCGGTCCCCCGCAGCCGGGATGAAGTCGGCTGCACCGATGCGGGTTGCCGGCTCGGCTCCGCGATCATCGTTCCGCTCAAGAAGCTCGACAAGACCGTAGGCGCACTGAAACTCTACCGCCTCAAGGAAAACGGGATCACGCCGCTTGACATGGAACTTGCCAATGGATTGGCCCACCTCTTTTCAAATCAGCTGGAGATATCGGCCCTGGACGAGCAGAAGAAGCTGGTCAAGGATGCCGAGATCAAGGCGCTTCAGGCCCAGATCAACCCCCACTTCCTCTTCAATGCCATAAACACCATCATCAGCTACACCCGCACCAGCCCGGAGACAGCCTCGGAGTTGCTGGTGAAACTGGCCAACTTTTTCCGCACCAACATCAATCCCGGGGTCGGAAACGTCTCCCTGGCGACCGAGTTGGAACACTGCCGGGCCTACATCGCCATCGAGTCGGCCCGCTTCGAGGAACGGATCAGGGTGTCATACGACCTGGACGAAACGGCTCTCTGCTGCATGCTCCCGCCGCTGATCCTCCAGCCGCTGGTGGAGAACGCTCTCAAGCATGGCATCCTGCCCCGCGTGGAGGGGGGCGAGGTAACTATCGCGGCGCACGGGGAAAACGGGATGGTGCGGATCAAGGTCAGTGATAACGGCGTCGGGATTCCGGCGATCCAGCTGGCAGTACTGTTTGTTGACGCAGAGCGTCCGTCCCCCCATGAGGGTGCCGGGATCGCCCTGAAGAACGTCAATGCCAGGTTGACGGCTGTTTTCGGGGCCGAACATGCGCTGCAGATCGATAGCGAGCCGGGTCTGGGCACGACCGTTTCGTTCACGGTGCCGCAGCCATGACTGCGACGCTGCGCACCTTCATCATCGATGATGAGGCCCCGGCCAGAAGGGAGCTGCGCTATCTCCTGGAGCAGATCGCAGCGGTGGAGGTTGTGGGGGAGGCTGCCAACGGGACTGCTGCCCTCAAGGGGATTCGGGAGACCAGACCCCAGCTCGTCTTTCTCGATATCCAGATGCCGGGACTGAGCGGCCTTGAACTGGCCCGGTTCCTGTGTGAACTGCCGGAGCGTCCGCTGCTGGTGTTTGCCACCGCCTTTGACGAATACGCCCTGCAGGCCTTTGAGGTCGACGCCATGGATTACCTGTGCAAACCCCTCACCCTGGAGCGGGTTGCCAAGACTGTTGCCAAGGCGGCCAAACTCCTTTTCCCGCCCGCCGCTTCCCTGACGCCGGAAGCGCGACTGCCGCTCGAACCATGCCGCAAAATCATCCTTTACCGTGGGGAGACCATCGTCCCGACTGCAGCGGAGCGGATCATCTTTGCCAGCGCCAGGGAGGGGGAGGTGTTTGTTCACGCAGTAGACGGCAGGTACCGGGTCCGCGGCACCCTCAATGAACTGGAACAGAAGCTTGCACCATCAGGTTTTATCAGGCCGCACCGCAGTTTCCTGGTCAACAGCAACCAGATATTTGAAGTCATTCCCTGGTTTAACGGCAGTTACAAACTGATTATGGCAGACCGTGAACGAACAGAAATCCCGGTCAGCCGCTACAATACAAAGGATTTCAAAAAGTATTTTGATCTTTAGCCGGAAACCGTTCAGCCCGGATTTACACCCATTCAACCTCCGGAATATACCACTCGGAAGCGCCCCTTTCTTTTTTTGCAAAGCCATTTATACTAAGAGAAGATAGTTTGAAAACTATGTTTCGGAGTAGTCAGCAAAACCAAAAGGAGAGTGAAGATGAGAAGAGGAGTACTAACGGTTCTGTTGGTTGGTTTGCTCGCAACGCAGGCGTATGCTGCGGACAGCATCAAGATCGCGATTACCGGTCCTTTTTCCGGTGGATCCGCCCCGATGGGCGCATCCATGCGTGACGGCGCAAAACTCGCCATTGCCGAGATCAATGCGGCGGGCGGGGTGAAGGTCGGCGCCAAGATGATGAAGTTTGATGTCCTGGAACGGGATGATGAGGCAAAGAATGAACGCGGTGCCCTGATAGCCCAGGAACTGGCCTCCATGGCTGATCTGGCCGGCGTGATCGGAACCGTGAATACCGGTGTCTGTTTGTCGGGAGACAAGCACCTGCAGGAAAAAGGGATCACCAAGATCATTACCCCGGCCGCCGGTTCCGCATCCATGACCCAGTGGAGCAAGGCCAAGGTCAAGGATCTCTCAATCTTCCGTTTTGCCGCCCATGACGGTATCCAGGCCGCCATGGTGGTAGAGGAGGCGATCAACCGCAATTATACCAAGGTTGCCATGCTGTACGATTCAACCAACTACGGCGTATCCGGTCGTGACGACATGGTTGATCAGATCAAGAAGCAGGGTAACAAGCTGCAGGTGGTTGTCAGCGAGAAGTTCAATATCGGTGACAAGGATATGACGGCCCAGCTGCTGCGTGCCAAGAACTCCGGTGCCCAGGCAGTGCTGATCTGGGGTATTGGCCCGGAACTGGCCGCGGTTGCCAACGGCATGGCCAAGATCGGTCTGAAGACACCCCTGATCGGTGGCTGGACCCTCTCCATGTCAAACTTCATTGACAATTCGGGTAAAAACGGCGACGGTACCCTGATGCCGCAAACCTTCATTGAAGAGCCGATCACCCCCAAGGCAAAGAGCTTCATTGCCGCCTATCACAAGGCCTACAAGGTAAAGCGGATCGCCTCTCCGGTCTCTGCCGCACAGGGGTATGACGCGGTTTATATATTTGCCGCAGCCGTCAAGCAGGCCCAAAGTACCGACACCAAAAAGATCAAGCTCGCCCTTGAAGACCTGAAAGAGCCGGTGCAAGGGGTTATTGCCACATGGAAAAAGCCGTTTAGTGCCTGGAATCCCGATGATGAGACCACCCACGAAGCGTTCCGCCGTGAGCAGGTCGTGATGGGGATGGTAAAGGATGGGCATGTGGTGTTTGGTAACGATGCGGATCGCCAACGCCTGATCAAGAATGCCACTTCGGTTAAGGGTAAAAAATAGGATGTGCCGTTCAGAAAAAAGATCTGCTTCTGTGCAAGGAGTAGCGTGATGAATCAGGCCCTCATGCAGATGACGGTAAGCGGTGCGCTGATGGGGCTGGTCTATGCCCTGGTTGCCTATGGTTTCCAGCTTACCTATGCAACCAGCAAGAGCATCAACTTTGGTCAGGGTGAGCTGGTGATGGTGTCAGCTTTCTTCAGTCTCACCTTGACTGATCTTGGGCTGCCGTATTACCTGATGATTCCGGGTGGCCTGCTGTTTGGCGTTGTCGCCGGCCTGTTTGTCGAACGGGCCGGCGTTCGCCTGGCGCTTGAGCAGAAGAGCGAGGGATGGATCCTGATGACCATTATCCTCGGTCTGTTCGGTTTTTCTGCCGCCGAAAATATCTGGGGCAGGGATGACCGCCCCTTTCCAACGCCGATCTCCTCCGATCCGATACAGCTGTTCGGTATCAGCATAACACCACTGGAGATCTCGGTTGCGGTGGGGGTCTTCATGATCATGGCGGTTATTGAGCTGTTCAAGCGGAAAACCTTGTTAGGCAAGGCGTTTGAGGCGGTTTCGGCGGATCGTGATGCCGCAGAGTTGATGGGGATCTCTGCCACCCGCACCATTATGCTGTCCTATGGTCTATCCGGTCTGGTGGCTGCGCTGGCCGGGATCCTGATCTCGCCGATCACCACCGTTGGCCCCACCATGGCTTCTGCCCTGGTCTTGAAGGCCTTTTCCGTTGCCGTTGTTGCCGGGCTTGAATCAGGGTTTGGTGTGGTGATTGTGGGACTGTTCCTGGGTTCGCTGGAGAGCCTCACCAGTTACTACGTCGGCAGCGGCTGGCGTGAGGCGCCAGGTCTCGTTCTTTTGATCCTGGCCCTTGCCGTGCGCCCGACCGGTATCTTTGGCAAGGGCGTAATAAGGAAAGTTTGACCACATTTTTTATTGGAGTAGCTGCTGATGCTTAAGCGATTTATACTGATACGGGGGATTGAAGGCTTGATGGTCCTCCTGCTGGCTGCCATTCCGTTGATGATAAATAACGGCTTTATGCTCGGCCTGCTGACGCTTCTGGCAATCTACGGTATTCTGCTCATCGGCCTCGATATTACGGTTGGTTATCTTGGCCTGATCAATCTGGCGCAGGCCGCTTTTCTTGGCTTGGGTGCCTATGCTGCCGGGTTGACGGTCACGCACTTTGGCTTCGGCATGCTGTCTGCGCTGGCCGTCAGTGCCCTGCTGGGGCTTGTGATGGGCGGGCTGCTGGCTTTCCCGTCCCTGCGCCTGGAAGGGCCCCAGTTCGCGTTGGCCACCTTGAGCTTTTCTGCGTTGTCAGCCACCATCCTGAACGAATGGGAATCGCTGACTCAAGGGGCCCAAGGGCTGCAGTTGGTTCGCCCCCCCCTGTTTGGCCTTGTTCTGGATGCCAAAGGGTTTTACTGGCTCTGTCTCTGCATGTTGGGCCTGGTCTGGATTTCAATGAAAAATCTGCTTTTTTCCCAATGGGGGAGGGCCTTTGAGGCGCTGCGTGACAGCCCGATTGCCACCGATGCCATGGGGATCGGCACCTATCGTCACAAGGTAACGGCTTTTGCCCTTGGCTCCGGATTAGGCGGTCTTGCCGGCGGGCTGTATGCCTTTAATTTTGAATACCTCCAGCCGTCTGTTTTTGTCTATGAACTGATGGTCATTCTTCTGTTAGGTGTGGTGATGGGGGGGAGAAAATCGTTGTGGGGAGCCTTTGTGGGGGCTATTTTGATCGTTTTGCTCCCCAACCTGCTCTCCAATCGTCTGCTGTTCCAGATATTTTCTGCCATCGGCTTTCTGTCGGCCCTGGGGGCCGGCGGACTGGCGCTGTATCAGAAAAGGACCAAACCATTTCAGGGTGTCGCCCCGATGATTGCCATGGGGCTGCTGGTGGTTGGCAGTCTGACGGTGCAGAATACTGAAGACTGGCGCAAGGCGATCTTTGCACTGATGCTCTTCTCCGTAGTAGTCGGACTTCCGGAAGGGTTGATGGGATTTGCTGCCACATTTTTGTCAAAAATATTCAAGATTGAACCGTTACCCCTTGCGACCCCTTCTGATCTGGAACAGGTCCTGGTCAAACGGGATGTTGACGGAGGGCCGCTTCTGCAGCTTCAGGATCTTAAATGCTACTTTGGCGGGATCAAGGCGGTTGACGGGGTCTCGCTGACAATCTCCTCCGGTACCATTCACGGTCTGATCGGTCCCAACGGTTCCGGAAAGAGTACGCTGGTAAACGTGGTGTCAGGCCTGTACAGCCCAACCGGCGGTTCGATCCTGTTTCAGGGGAAGCCGTTGGTGCGGGGCAGCCTGTTTGACGTGGCCCGGCAGGGGATCTCCCGCACCTTCCAGAACCTGCAGCTCTTCAGTGAATTGAGCGCCCTCGACAACGTGATGGTGGCCATGAAAGGGTGGTATCGCAGTTCGTTGCCGCTGGTTCTGATGGGGCTTGCCAAAAAGGACGAAAAACGGGCCGAGGCTGATGCACTTGCCCTGCTTGAGATGGTCGGATTGGCAGACCAGGCCCGCATTCCGGCCAAGGACCTCCCCTACGGTGCCCAGCGCTTTTTGGAAATTGCCCGCGCAGTGGCCCGTCGCCCGACCTTCCTGATTCTGGACGAGCCTGCGGCGGGTCTGGCCCACCCTGATGTTATGGCTCTGCTGGGGATCATCCGCCGCATTCATGGGCGGGGCATCACCATCATCCTGATAGAACACCATATGGATGTGGTGGCTGGTCTGTGTGATATGGTTACGGTGCTGGATGGTGGCAAGGTGATCGCTGAAGGTCTGCCGGACGTGATCAAGCGTAACCCGCTGGTAATTGAGGCCTATCTTGGGAAAGGAAGCGGAACAGCTTCCCCTGAGGCAGTTAGTCTGGCAACTCCGTCGCCGGTTCCGGCCTGAACGGGAGAGGATAACGTCTATGCTGGTTGTTGATAATCTCCATGCCGGATACGGCATGAGTGAAGTGCTGATGGGCACCTCGCTGACAGTTAAAAAAGGGACGCTGGTTACCCTGATCGGCCCCAATGGAGCCGGCAAGACCACCACCATGCGGACCATATCCGGTGGCTTGAAGCCAACCAAAGGAGAGATCATCCTTGATGGCACGCCGGTACAGGGGCTTGAACCATCAAAAATTGCCCATCTCGGTCTGGCTCACGCCCCTGAAGGGCGCAAGGTGTTTGGGCCGCTCTCGGTTGAAGATAATCTGCTGCTGGGAGCCTTTACCCGGTTGCCGCACTTCTTTGGCTTTCGCGCCAAGGCGGCTGGTGATCTTGAAAAGGTGTATGAGCTCTTTCCCCGTTTGAAAGAACGTCGCAAACAGGCATCAGGCACCCTTTCCGGTGGGGAGCAGCAGATGCTTGCCATTGGAAGGGCATTGATGGCACATCCGAAGCTTGTCCTGCTGGATGAGCCGTCAATGGGGCTGGCCCCGGTAATCGTTGACGAGGTGTTTGCTATTATCAGGCGGCTGAAGGAGTCTGGAATTACGCTGCTGCTGGTTGAACAATCGGCCAAGCGGGCGCTTGAAGTGGCTGATTACGCCTACGTCATGGAGCGGGGCAGGATTGCGGTTGAAGGCGTTCCGGCAGAACTGGAAAAGAATGAAAAGGTTGTAGCCGCCTATTTGGGCAGTTGATCCTGTAAACGAATAAACGGCAGTTCTGCACAGTTGCCTGCCGAATGTGTCTAGTGCGCCTCGCTCCAGTTGGCCCCGTAACTGATATCGACCTTGAGCGGAACCCTTGTTTCCACCGCACGCTCCATCTCCTCCTCCACCAACCGTTCCACCTTCAGCAATTCATCCTCCGGAACCTCCAAAACCAGTTCGTCATGCACCTGCATGATCAGACGGCTTTGCAGCTGTTCCGTGCGGATACGGGAATCAACCCGGATCATGGCCGCCTTGATGATGTCGGCCGCCGACCCCTGGATCGGATAATTGATGGCATTGCGCCGGGCAAAGGCCAGCACGTTGCCGTTTGAGCTGTGTATGTCCGGTATCGGCAGGCGACGGCCCAGGATCGTGGTGACGAAGCCGGTCTCCTCGGCCTGGGTGATGCAGGAATCCAGGTAGGCCATGGCGCCGCTGTGGCGTTCGCGGTAGGCTGCGATGAATTCATCGGCGGTCTTGCGGGCGATGCCGAGCTGCTTTGCGAGAGAAAAAGCCCCTTGGCCGTAGATGATGCCGAAGTTGATGGTTTTGGCCTGGCGGCGCATTTCGGGGGTGACCATCTCGGGAAAAAGCCCGAAAACCTCGGCGGCGGTGCGGGTGTGGATGTCTTCGTCATTGGCGAAGGCGTGACAGAACACCGTGTCGCCTGAGAGGTGTGCCAGCACGCGCAGCTCGATCTGCGAATAGTCGGCCGAGAGGATCACCTGTCCCGGCGGGGCGATAAAGGCATGGCGGATCATGCGCCCCTCGTCGCTGCGGATCGGGATATTCTGCAGGTTCGGGTCGGACGATGAGAGCCGGCCGGTGTTGGTGACGGTCTGGTTATACGAGGTGTGCACCCGTCCCGTCTTCGGGTTGACGAGGCGCGGCAGGGCGTCGCTGTAGGTTGACTTGAGCTTCGCAACCCCGCGGTAATCAAGAATCAACCGGACGATCTCATGCTCTTCAGCCAGCGCCGTCAGAACCTCGTTGTCGGTCGACCAGCCGGTTTTGCCTTTGGTCTTTTTACCGGTCTTCAGCCCCATCCGCTCAAAAAGAACCTCTCCCATCTGTTTGGGGGAGTTGAGGTTGAAGCGCTCTCCGGCCAGCCCGAACACCTGCTCCTCCAGCGTGGACATCCGGCCGGCAAAATCGGCGGAGAGTCCCGCCAGAAGCGGTGAATCCAGCAGTACGCCGTGATTTTCCATGGCGGCCAGAATTGGAACCAGCGGCATCTCCACGGTGTGGAACAGGTTGTCAAGCTGGTGTGCAGTCAGAAGCGGTTCGAACTTACGGCGCAGCAGCCAGGTGGCATCGGCGTCTTCACAGGCATAGCGCGACGCGGATTCGATGTCGACTTCGGAAAAATTCTTCTGAGTTTTGCCGCTGCCGGTGGCATCTTTGTAGCTGATCATTTTGTGACCGAGGTGCTCGAGCGCCAGCGCATCCAGTCCATGCCCCTGCCGTGACGGATTGAGAACATAGGAAGCCAGCATGGTGTCGAACCAGACTCCGGCCAGGCTGACGCCGTTATTGGCCAGTACCTGCATGTCGAACTTGATATTCTGACCGACCTTGCGCAGCTCATAAGTCTCAAACAACGGGCGCAGCCGGTCGAGGACCATGGCGCGAGGGAGCTGTCCTTCGACGACGTTCAGGGGGCTGTCCGGCGGAGTCTGCAGCGGCAGGGCGAAGTCGAAGCCGGTCTGCCGGTCACCCGCTGCGGTTCTCTTCGCTTCAGGGGGAGGAAGGGGGTGTGAAGGGTGTGTGCCTGCCGCCACATGGCCCACCGGGATGTAATACGCCTCATGATCACGGTACGAGAATGAAAGCCCGACAATTTCTGCCAGCCGCGGGTCGAGGCTGGTGGTCTCCAGATCGAAGGCAAACTCACCGGACTGCTCCAGGGCGGCTGCGAGAGTTTCGAGCTCCACGACTGTGGTAACGGTATGATACTGTTCAGCAGGAAGAGTCGCTTTGCCGGTTAACTCCTTGATTAACGAGGTGAAGCCGAATCGTTTGAAAAACGCGTTCAGAGTTTCCTGGTCCGGTTCCCGCGCCGTCAGTGTTTCCAGATCAACTTCCAGCGGCACATTGAGCTCTATCGTTGCCAGGCGGCGTGACAGCAGCGCCTGTTCGCGGTATTCGCGCAGTTTTTCGCCGATCTTTCCCTTTACTTCGTCAGACCTTTCAAGCAGCGCGTCGAGCGTCCCGAACTCCTGGATCAATTTCATGGCGGTCTTCTCACCGATGCCCGGCACGCCGGGGATGTTGTCCGAAGAATCTCCCGCGAGTCCCAAAATGTCGATAACCAGTTCCGGCCTGACCCCAAAGCGCTCGATCACATCGGCGATCCCCGACTCCTTTCCCTTCATGGTGTCCAGCAGGGTGACGTGATCGGTCACGATCTGCATCAGGTCCTTATCTCCGGTAACCACTACCACCTTTCCGCCCTGTTCGGCAAAACGACCGGCCAGAGCGCCGATAATATCGTCGGCCTCATATCCCTGCAGTTCCAGCGTCGGGATATTGAATGCCCGCACCACCTCTCGAATTGGTTCCATCTGAACGCGCAGGTCATCCGGCATGGCGATGCGGTTGGCTTTGTACTCCGGGTACATCTCGGTGCGGAACGTGGTCCTTCCGGCGTCGAAGACCACCGCCACATGCTGCGGGTTGTAATCTTTGAGCAGCTTGAGCAGCATCTGGATAAAACCGTAGATGGCGTTGGTCGGAAACCCGCTGGGAGAAGACAGGTGCCGGATGGCGTAGTAGGCGCGGTAGATGTAGGAGGAGCCGTCAACCAGGTAGAGGGTTTCTTTAGGTATCATGGTTTTGCTTCTCCGCTATCCGCTTCTGCTTCCCGTGTGAAAAGCGCGAAGGCCATGGCGGGGCGTTTGCTCGATTCGCGCATGGCGAACTGCAGTCCGTCGAAATGCCACCCTTTGGAGCTCCAGTCGTTGAGCGTTTCTTCGATTGCATCTTCTGTAACGGTTCCAATTTCAACGACCTTGTAGATCAGCATGATTGCATCCTTTAATGAAGTGCCGCTGCAGTGCCGGACATGATGTTGGTTCTCTTCAAACGATAAAAAACGGCTCGAAAGCTCTCTTTACGGCTTTAGCATACCAGTGACATCACCCGGTTCTTCCTCTGTAATTCCCAGTATTCCGCGAAAAGAGTCGCAGTTTTTTTAGCACGTCAGGGGTGCTTTAACAACTATTTTCCCCGGCATGACAGGCTATAAGCCTAGTTCACATCGGGTAGATATATGCCGGCACTGCTGCAAAACCGGATTACCATCCCGGAATATATGGGGAGTCCTTGCGCAGCCTCCGTTAAAAAAAGCATCTGATTTCCATTGCTCAAAATATCTATGCATTATCAAGATGTTGTGATATGGAAGAAATAAAAGTTACATGCCTCAGCGTTACTCGGTGGGGATCGATTAGGAGGGCCTTTTCTGATAACCACACCAACTGAACCAGGTAACATACCTCCCGCACCCATTGAAAAAAAGTGTGTGGTACACGGGGAACTGTCTCAGGGGGCGCTCTCGCCCGAGGAATCACACCTACTGCTCCGTCAACTGCAGGTGCAGCAGATCGAACTGGAGATGCAGAACGAGGAACTGCGCTGCACACAGCTTGAGCTGGAGGCTGCCAGGGCCCGCTACTTCGACCTGTATGACCACGCGCCGGTGGGATACCTGACACTGGATGAAAAGGGGCTTATCCAGGAGGCCAATCTCGCCGCTGCTACCATGTTAGGCATGGTGCGAACAGAGTTACTCAACAAACCTATGACCCGTTTCATTTTTCGTGAAGACCAGGATTACTACCGCCTGAACAGCAAAAGGTTATTAGAAGCGAACGAAGTGCTGGTCTGGGATATCCGCATGGTTCAGGCCGACGCCCTTCCGTTCTGGGTGCATCTGAAGGCTAATCCGCGACACGCCGGCGAGTACCGGATAACGTTGAGCAACATCACCGAGTTCAAACGGGTGGAGGACTCACTTCGGCAGGAACGTGAATATCTTCTGGACCTGATCGACCATCAACCTGCGGGAATATATCGTATTCGGACCTTTCCCCGTGGACTGTGGCGAATGAATGAGCGGAGCGGTTCGGAAACCCTTTCTTATTCCGTAGAGTTGGTAAACGAACGCTTCTGTGAAATTATGGGGGTTAACCGGCAGGATTTTATAACCAACCCCGGCATCCTCATCGATCTCGTTCATACCGAAGACAGAGCAGACTTCTCCCTCAAGAACGAAAAGGCCAATACCGGGATATGTCCCTTCCAATGGGAGGGGCGTATGCTTGTCGGAGGGGGAGTTGTCTGGGTTCATTTTGAATCGCTCCCTCTGCTGGTCGCAGGCGGGGAAATTCTCTGGACGGGCCTCCTCTATGACATCACCGAGCAGAAGCTGATTGAAGGTGCTCTGAAAGAAAGTGAATCGACATTTCGGGCGCATGTCGAAAACTCCTTTGATGTTATCTTTACCCTGGACGCCACGGGTACCTTCGTTTTTGTATCGCCAGCCTGGGAGCGGCATTTCGGCTATTCTGCCAAGGATGTCATGGGTAAGAGCTTTCCGCTGTTCATTCACCCGGACGATGTACAGCCCTGTGCCGAATATCTCACGCGGATTCTCAGTTCCGGCCAGAGTGGCACTAGTCCCATATATCGAGTTAAATGTGCTAACGGTTCCCTGCGCAGCTTCGTCGCGAACGGGAAGCCCTATGTCGACACGAAAGGGCAGCTTCTATTTATCGGTGTTGGACACGACGTCACCGAGCAATTACAAACCGAGAAGGATCGTCTCGACTTCGAACGTCAACTGCTGCATTCCCAGAAACTTGAGAGCCTCGGGGTCCTGGCGGGAGGCATCGCCCACGACTTCAACAACCTGCTGCTGGCCATTCACGGCAACCTGGAATTGGCTACAATGGGGCTGCCCCCCGATTCTGCCTCTCTGAGATATGTCGACCAGGCTCTCCATGCCTCCAGACACGCGGCCAGCCTCACCAACCAGATGCTGGCCTACTCAGGCAAGGGACATTTTGTCATCAAAAAAATGGATTTGAATGATCTGGTAAACGAAAACGCTGCCATGCTGAGGAGCGCCGTCTCAAGGGCCATTTCGATGGATCTGCATACCGACGCGCACCTGCCTGCAGTAATGGCAGATGCGTCCCAACTCCAGCAGGTAGTCATGAACCTGATTACCAACGCAGCTGAAGCGATAGAGGAACAACCCGGTTTCATAAAACTGGCTACCGGCGTGCAGAACTTTGACCGAGACAGTCTGGCCAACAGTCGCTTGGACGACAAGCCCGAGCCTGGTCGATTCGTGTACCTTAAAGTTACTGATAACGGCATCGGCATGAACGAGGAAACCCAGGCACGTCTCTTTGATCCTTTCTTTTCGACCAAATTCACCGGGCGCGGGTTGGGCATGTCAGCAGTGCTGGGCATTATTAAAGGGCATGGTGGAGATCTGTTTGTGGAGAGTGCCCCCGGAAAGGGCACCACTATTAAGGTGCTATTCCCCGCTCTGGAATCTGAAAAAGGTGCTGCGCCGCAAGAATTTAAGATTTCAACCGATGAAAGGGGCTTCTCCAAAGAGGCTCCTCTTTCCGGCATGGCGTTGGTGGTTGATGATGTGAAAAGTGTCCTGAAAATTGCAGTTACGATGGTAAAACTGTGTGGTTTCGGCGTTATTTCCGCATGTGACGGAGTGGATGCGGTCAACAAGTTCCGGGAACATGTTGAAGAGATTGATGTTGTACTGATGGATCTGACCATGCCGAATATGGATGGCGTTGCAGCAATGGAAAAGATGAGGTTCATCAAGCCAGACGTAAAAATTATTCTTTCCAGTGGGTTCAATGAACAAGATCTTGATGAGCGCATTAGCGGACAAGCACCTTCCGGCTTTATCCGCAAACCATACAGCATGAAGGAAGTTGAAGTGGAATTCCGGCGCGTTGTTCAATTGAAAGCATAAAAAAAGGCGGCTTGAAGGCCGCCCTGAGGGTGTCTGTGAGAAGCTGATTACTTCTGGAAACCGAGCTTGGCGGAAATTTCTTCCCCGGCTTTCAGTACCAGCGGGATCAGTTCGTTTTTGATGCGTTCATCGGAGAAGCGCATGGACGGTCCGGAAATACTGACAGCACCGATAATGCGGCGGGTGTAGTCACGGATCGGAGCGCTGACACACTTGACGCCGGTGTCCAGTTCTTCGTTGTCGAGCGCGAACCCCTGCTCGGCAACCAGCTTCAGCTGCTTTTTCAGGACTTCACGGTCGGTAATTGTGTTTGGGGTGAAG
>VFJM01000298.1 GCA_009886055.1 Geobacter sp.
CTGTGTATCGGAATGTGCCGGCCGATTCTGTTGCGGTCGAAAGTGTGCGCTCTGCTGCCAGGACAGAAGTCGCCGCAGCGGCCGTTGCTTCTGGAGACAAAACCGCTGGATCACGTTCAACTTTGAAAACAAGTCAGAGTGTGCTTGATCGTTTTCGCACGTACAAGGACAGCCGCACAGTGAAAAGGCTTATGGCCCTGTTTGACGAGAGCACCCTGCATGCGGCAGGAATCGTTCAGTCGCCCGCAATTGTTGTGTCGGATGGTACGTCGCTTGTGACTGTCGCGGTCGACCTTTCACATAACGCGGACAACCCCAGTTTCTCTCTTAAAGGAGCGAATCTGAAATCGATCAGAAGGGTGACCGACAAAAAATGGGAACTTGATGCGCTGCCCCAGAAGGGTAAATCGGACGTACGCCTTTCAATCATCCTGAAGGGTGAACGTACTGAAATCCCGCTGGTTGCCGTTCCACCACTCAATCAGACGGGTGCAAATCCGGCTGCTCTTTCTGTCGCTGCGCTGGATGCTCTGTTGGCAAGACCTCTTAAAAACAGTAAACCGGTCTACGATTTGAATTCAGATGGCAGACAGGATTATCTTGATGATTACATTCTGCTCGGCCACTGGCTGCTGAAACAGCAGCGCAGCACTAATAGTGTTGCCCGGAACCCGGCCGCAGCCGGTAAATAATGGCTGTTCCAGCCAGAAAAAGATCCCGGAAAAAGTCGTCAGGCTCTCTCGTAGCGGCGCTTGTGATTCTGGTACTGATCGTCGCAGCAGTTGCCGGCTACTATCTGCTTTCCCCCCGCAAAAAAACAGAGCTATCACCGCAAAAACCGGAACTTTCACACGTCAAGCCTGGTACCCCTGCTTCATCTGTCCCGATGGGCGCACGTACCGGGCCACAAGTCGGACCTCCCAAAGTACAGAACGATTATCCGTCGCCTGCAGTAGCTCCTGAAACTGAAAAGCCTGGCCCCGGTGTAGGTACCTCTTGCCGGCTGGCGATTATTATCGACGATATGGGGAGCAGTTTGTCAGAGGCCCGTTCCCTGACTGCAATCAAAGTCCCGATGACTTTTGCGATAATTCCCGGTCTGCGCGTCGATAAGGAGGTGGCGGCGTATGCGGCCACAAATGGAATTGAAACGATGATCCATATTCCGATGCAGTCAAAGGGATGGCCGACCCGCCATCTGGAAACGAACGGTCTTCTTGTATCCATGGATGCTGACGAACTGCAGGAGCGTGTATCCGGGTTTGTACAACAGTTTCCCGGAGCGGTCGGAGTCAATAATCACATGGGGTCGGAATTTACCGAACAAGAGGAAAAGATGACGGTAGTGCTTCAGGCCCTGAAGAAAAAGAATCTGTTCTTTATCGACAGCGTAACATCGTCAGAGAGCGCAGGTTTGCGGGTTGCACAGCGCCTGGGGATCAGGTCATCACGGCGGAATGTGTTTCTTGATAATGAGCAGGAGCGTGGCTACATTCTTGGCCAGCTCAATCAGGCGGTCAGGATGGCCAAAAAAAACGGTTCGGCAATAGCAATCTGTCATCCACATCCGGCAACGATCACAACTCTGGCAGCAGCACTGCCTGAACTTGCCAGCCGGGGGGTGAATCTGGTTCCTGCGTCACAGCTCGTCAAGTAAATTCGGAAACTAATTAGACAAGATCGCTTCAGCAAACTGTTTCTGCAGACGGTGGATTGTTTTGTACGACTCTTCATGCAGAACTGCCTCCGGGTTGCCTGGATCTATCGGAAATACCGAAAGCCAACTCTCCTTCCGCAATGCACCTTCAAACCCCGCCAGTGCCTCGTTTAGCAGCAGGTATAAACGGTCATGTACACCGTTGAATTCCCCGGCGTCAAACCCCGGCATATCAACATTCTTCTGAAGCAGCTGTTCTCCAGCCATGCTGAACTGACGATAATCAAGCCGGCATGCTTCAGAGTCAATCCGCGGCAACAGAAGTGATACCGCTCTGGTGGCCTTGTCAGCAACAAGCGTCCTGAACGCATCGAATGTCGAGTCATGTTCCTTCAGGCCATAGAGTGCCGAACAGAGCATATTGTTGACGCAATTGCCATGCAGGAAACCGCGGGCGGCACGATCGGATGTTTCAAAATAGAAACTGCGGTCATCGGGGTGCTCCGCCAGCAGAGCGCCACAGATCAGGCACCGCTCCGCCAGGCCTTCGAGTCGTGCCAGATATGGTTCCTTCTTATGTGCTTCTTTTTCAAGCAGCCAGGTGTGATACAGGCATGCCCTCGTTTCTTTGGCCGCATCGACACTTCTGAGGATATCGCGGGTTATTTCCATGAATTGGCTATGAACTTCGGTGCCACGGGCGTGGGTCAGGATCGGATAAATTTTACCCTCGGGATTTGTATTCAGACTCTCTACTTTCGGGCTTTTTGAAATATAATAATCCAGACAGCGATAGCCGCGATTGATGGCAATTGCCCGCAGGAGCGTTTTTTGATCCTTGAAGATCCCTTCAAACTTGATGCGCGAATCAATCAGGCAAGGGATCAGTGCCAATGACTTTTTGTCGATGCCACGTTGGTCGAACAGAGCGAAGATGTTCTTGCAGTTATCAAGGCTGGGCAGATCTTTGACCGGAATCAGCACCCGGTCGGCGGCATACAGGGCATTCTGGGTCAGGATGTTAAGGTCCGGACGGGTATCTATAATGACGATCCCGAAGATGCCGGATTCGGCAAGCATCCGCGTCAGGGCCATCGGCCCTTTGAAACGTTCATGGATATCACCCAGCTCTGATGAAGAACGGATAAAGTCGACTCCATACTGGCCGGTCTGAACGACCTCGCCGGCTTTTGCCCCCATCAGGAAGGCATGAACATCGGGAGCTTCCTCCTCTCGTTTTTGCAGTTCGAACATTTTGTCAATCGTGAAATGGTTGTCGAAGGAGAATAGTGTTACCGGCAGATCCTCGCGTAGCGCTTTCAGATATATTGCGAGATTGGTTGCGAGGGTTGTTTTTCCGACGCCGCCTTTTTCCGAAGAAATTGTGATGGTATAGGGATAGGCATGCATGAAATATGTACCGCCGTAAAAAAGAATTAGATTGAACATCTTGCATCGGGGGGACGATACTAAACAATTTGCAGTTGCCGGTCAACCGTTTGCTGGGAGGTGCGAAAAATGTATAAATTGAAGGGATCGCTTGCATCCTGTAAAAACTGATTTATAATTCGTTCACCCTAATCCAGATGATCAAGAACTTTTAAAACAGTGATATGCATATGGGCTATTTGATTAAGCGAAGGGTGGGTTGCCGGATAGCATCCAATGGTGGACGACCGGGGTGACGCGTGGCCCCGGTTTGAACGATTAAACAAGATACTGGACGGGAGAATTTGATGCGTCTGACACCTGCAACCGAGCTTGAATACCGTTGCAAAAAACTTCAGGAACACATGCTGTCTGACTCACTTGATGCCGTTATTATTGTCCAGAATGCCGACTTGTTTTATTTTACCGGTACTGTCCAGAGCGGGAACCTGTACGTTCCGGCGTCCGGCCAGCCACTCTTCATGGTTCGCAAGGAAGCCGGCCGTGCACGTATGGAGTCCGGTCTCAAGGAAGTGATACCCTTTAGCTCGATGAAGGACATTCCCGCAATTCTGGCGCAGTACGGGTACTCCGCTCCTAAGCGGATCGGGTTGGAACTGGATGTTCTGCCGGTAAACTTTTATGAACGATATCGTGCGCTCTACCCGACCGCCGCATTTTCTGACGCAACCCCGCTGATTCGCATGGTCAGGATGATCAAATCACAGTACGAAATCCATCTTATGAAAGACGCCGCCGATCAGGCTGATCGCGTGTATCGTCGTGCCAGAGAGGTTATCCGGGTCGGCATGACAGACCTGGATGTAGCCGCCGAACTTGAATACACAGCCCGCAAGGATGGTCACCAGGGGCTGATACGAATGAGAGGGTTTAATTCAGATATCTGCTATGGCCATATATTCTCCGGTACCGACAGCGCCGTGCCGGCTTATGCGGATACGCCGTTGGGGGGGATGGGACTTAATCCTTCCTTTGGCCAGGGAGCCGGTCTGAAGCAGATTGAGGCTCATGAACCGGTCATTATCGATTTTGTCGGATGTGTAGATGGGTATCTGAGTGATCAGACCCGCGTGTTTTCAGTCGGAGAGGTGTCTGATCGAATGCGGAAAGCGTATGACGACATGCTGGAGATTCAGACGCTGATGATGCGGGTTGCAGAAGTCGGAATGAGCTGGGGTGCTCTGTATGATGCCTGTTCCCGCCGTGCCGTTGAAATGGGGTATGCCGACAGCTTTATGGGGGCAAAAGGTTCGCAGGTCTCATTTATCGGGCATGGGCTCGGTGTTGAAATAGATGAATACCCGTTTATCGCCCGCGGATTCAATCATATGGCGCTGGAGACAGGGATGGCGTTCGCTTTCGAGCCGAAGGTCGTCTTTCCGGGTGAAGGTGCAATCGGCATTGAGAATACCTTTTACATGAGTAATGAAGGGCTTAAGCGCCTCACTCACTCCAGTGATGATCTGGTGATTTTAAGTTAAATTAACAGTGCAAAATTTTTGTTGCATTTTTCGTATACCGTCGAGTATAACTGCCGTACAAAATCGTATACAGTATGCTAAAAAAGAGTCCCGTTTCTCCCCGTAAGAACCGATACCAGATGTTGGGAAGCCGAAAGAGATTTCATCCGGGTACAACCCCACACCACGAAAAAGGAGAGTAAAACAATGGCCCTGAAAGACACACTCAAGCTGAAGATCGAGGAACACCGTCCCCGCATCACCAGACTGGTCAAGGAATTTGGCAAGGTCATCATTGATCAGGTTAACATCGACCAGTGCATCGGCGGTGCCCGTGATATCCGTTCGCTTGTAACTGATATCTCCTATCTGGATCCGCAGGAAGGGATCCGTTTCCGGGGCAAAACCATTCCTGAAACTTTTGCCGCACTTCCCAAGGCAAAGGGTTCCAATTACCCGACCGTTGAATCCTTCTGGTATTTCCTGCTCACCGGCGATGTCCCAACACAGGCTCAGACTGATGCTGTGATTGCCGAGTGGAAGGTGCGTCAGTCCGTGCCCCAGTACGCGTTAGATGTGATCAAGGCGCTGCCGATTGACAGTCACCCAATGGTCATGCTTTCGGTCGGTATCCTGGCGCTGCAGAAGGATTCCAAGTTTGCTGCCTTCTACAACTCCGGAAAATTCAACAAAATGACCGCCTGGGAATCTGTCTATGAAGATGCCAGTGACATAGTTGCCCGTATCCCAATCATCGCTGCCTATATCTACAACCTGAAGTATCGCGGCAACAAACAGATTGCCATTGATCCGACACTTGACATGGGCGCCAACTTTGCCCATATGATCGGCCAGAGTGAGCAGTACAAGGATGTTGCACGTATGTACTTTATCCTGCACTCCGATCATGAGTCCGGTAACGTGTCGGCTCATACCACTCATCTGGTACACTCGGCCCTGTCTGACCCTTACTATGCCTACTCCGCAGGCCTCAACGGTCTGGCAGGCCCGCTGCACGGCCTCGCCAACCAGGAAGTACTTGCCTGGACCATGAACTTCCAGGCCAAATACTGCAAAGACGTCGAGCCTACCAAAGAACTGATCAAAGCTGCTCTCTGGGATACGCTCAATGCCGGACAGGTAATCCCCGGTTACGGTCATGCCGTTCTGCGTAAGACCGATCCGCGCTACATGGCTCAGCGTGAGTTCTGCCTCAGCACCCCCGGCCTCAAGGACGATGCACTGTTCAAGGTTGTTTCCATGATTTTTGAAGTCGCTCCGGGCGTACTGACTGAGCACGGCAAGACCAAGAACCCCTGGCCAAACGTTGATGCCCAGTCCGGCGTCATCCAGTACTTCTTTGGTCTCCGTGAATATGACTTCTACACCGTTCTCTTCGGTGTTGGCCGCGCACTTGGCTGCATGGCAAACATCACCTGGGACCGTGGTCTCGGTTATGCCATCGAGCGTCCTAAATCTGTTACCACCCCAATGCTGGAAAAATGGGCTGCAGAAGGTGGCCGTCAGTTGTCGTAATGATCCAACTTCAATGACTGGTATCAGGAGGGGACGCAGAAATGCGTCCCCTCTGCTTTTTCCTGCTTGCAAAAAAAAATAAGTGCGGTATAAAGGACAATATCTGTCGTATTAAAAACATATCAACAGGAGTCAAAATGGCCGCTTCGATCAAGGGAACAAAAACCGAACAGAATCTGCTCAAATCGTTTGCCGGTGAGAGCCAGGCGCGTAATCGCTATACCTATTTCGCAGCTGTCGCCAAAAAAGAGGGATTTGTTCAGATAGCCGATATTTTGGAAGAAACGGCTAATCAGGAGAAGGAGCATGCCAAGCGCTTCTTCAAATTTCTGGAGGGTGGCGATCTGGAAATCACCGCCTGTTTCCCTGCAGGAAAAATCGGTACTACCGCTGAGAACCTGCTGGCTTCTGCCAACGGTGAACATGAGGAGCATACGCTTCTCTACCCCGGGTTTGCTGCAACAGCCAAAGAGGAGGGGTTTCCGGCAATTGCCGCAGTCTGGACAGCGATATCGGTAGCCGAAAAACAGCATGAAAAACGGTATCGCGACCTGTTGGCAAATATCGATGCCGGACGCGTATTCACCCGGGATGGTGATGTCGTCTGGCGCTGCCGTAACTGCGGATATCTCCACACCGGCAAGGAAGCGCCGGAGGTCTGTATCGCCTGCCTGCATCCTAAAGCGCATTTTGAGCTGTTGGGTGAGAATTGGTGATTACAAGAGCCCTGATTCAGGGATACAAACTATTCAAAGGAGAAATAAGAAATGGCAAAATTACTTGAAGTCTACAAATGTGAGTTGTGCGGTAATATTGTAGAGGTCGTTCATGCAGGTGAGGGAGATCTTTCCTGTTGCGGCCAGGAGATGAAGCTTTTGTCGGAAAACACCGTTGACGCTGCTAAAGAGAAACACGTCCCGGTTATCGAAGTTGGCAACGGTTTTGTTACGGTAACGATCGGTTCTGTAGCTCATCCGATGGAAGAAAAACACTATATCGAGTGGATCGAGCTGATCGCCGACGGCAAGGCGTATCGCCAGTTCCTCAAGCCGGGGGATGCACCGACCGCTACATTTAACGTCACGGCAAAAAAACTGACAGCCCGAGAATTGTGCAACCTGCACGGAGTTTGGTCTGCGCAGAGCTGATCGAAGAGTTTTGCATGTCCTGCGATACAAAAAGAACCCTCCGGATTTCCGGAGGGTTCTTTTTGTATCGCAGGCGAACAAAGAAATGACAGGTGAGTACCGGAGTGGCGACATGATGGAGTATAGGTATTACCCCGCACAGTAACCCGTTGCGACGGCGTTGCGACGGCGTTGCGACGGGCGTGGGAATGATTAATTTCTACGCCCCTTTACACATTTATCCCGCTCATGTATCATCTAACTGTGAAACGCATTTTAACCCTCTACATAATTCGCGAAATATCCTCGCTCTTCCTGCTTGGCATTGTCATTTTTACTCTGGTTCTCCTCATGGGGCGCTTGATCACGCTGACCGATCTTGTCGTGTCTCATGGTGTTCCGCTGGCAGATGTCAGCAGGATGGTTCTGTATCTTGTTCCGTCGTTTCTGGTTTTTACAATCCCAATGGCTTTTTTGCTGGCGGTACTGCTGGCGTTCGGGCGACTTTCGGCCGATAACGAGATTGTCGTCATCAAGGCGAGCGGTGTAAGCCTCATTCAGATGTTGCCGCCGGTGATTGTCTGTGCGCTTGTTGCGGTGCTGCTGGCGCTGGGGGCCAGTACGATCGGTGTGCCATGGGGAAACAGTGCATTCAAGGAACTCAGCTTCCAGATATTGAAGCGAAACATTACGGCCACCATCCGGGAAAAGACATTCTGGGATGATATTCCGGGTGTCGTCATGTATACCGATCAGTATGAAGAACAGAGCCGTACGTTGAAAGGGGTCGTTATCCACGACGGCCGCAATCCTGACCTCCCCATGACAATATTTGCACGGGACGGTGCCGTTTCAAGCGAGCCCGGCAGCCAGGCGCTCCTGCTGTCTCTGCACGATGGCTCTATTCATATCGCTGGTAGTGGCGGTCTCTACCGGCTGGTCCATTTCGGTGAATACAGTATGACGGTTGGTGAAAAGGGGAGTGGTACCGAACTTTCACGGAATGAGCCGGATATGTGGCTATCAGAGCTTCAGCGCAAAATTGATGATCCCGGTACTTCAGTAAAAAACCGTCTGAAAACAGTGGCTGAGTTTCACAGCCGTTTTACCTTTCCATGTGCCTCACTTGTGTTTGCAATCCTTGCGGTCCCTCTGGGGATACAGAACCGTCGTGCGGGTAAATCAGGCGGTTTCACCGTCAGTATTGCAATCATACTCGTCTATTACGTTCTGATGTCGGTTGTGCGCACTCTGGCGGAGAGGGGCGTTGTCCACCCTGCTGTTGCGCTCTGGATCCCCAATCTTGTTTTTTTGGGGATGGGATTGTTTTTTATTCGAATGGCATCACTGGAGAGGAGAATTCCTCTTGTACCGCTGAGAAGAGTTCTGGATTATTTCAGGAGGGCGACCTGATATGGGCATCCTCGACCGTTATATCGCCAAGATCTGGTTACGCCTGCTTATCCTCTGTCTGAGCGGCTTTGTGTCACTCTATCTGGTTATTGATCTGATTGAGAAAATTCCGCGCTTTCTGCGTGCCGGGGGAGTTGCAGGTGATATCCTGCAGTACTTTGTCTGGAAATTTCCTGAGATGATCGGGCGTACCGCCACGTTCTCGATTCTTATGGCTACGCTGCTGACGCTCGGGGTACTGTCACGCGACAGCGAAATTATTGCCATGCGCAGTTGCGGTGTCAGCCTGTTGAGGATGTCGCTCCCGATGTTGGTACTCGGGTTTGTAGCCAGCATTTTGTTGTTGCTCAACGCCGAATTTGTTTTGCCGCACAGCTATGCACGCACTGAACTGATCGATCGGGTCAAGATCAAGAAAAAAAATGAGCTGGTAACGTTCAAGAGGAACAATATCTGGTTCCGCTCCACGTCGATGATTCTGCAGGCACGACTGTTTGAACCTAAAACACGAACGTTGAGCGGGGTAGTTGTCTGGAGTGTAGACGACTCCATGAATCCGGTCAGCAGGATTGATGCCGATACGGCCGTCTACCGGGAAGGACACTGGCTGCTGAATTCAGCGACATCGAGAAACTTTCAGACGGCTGCCGGGTACGCGCCGCTGTATGCGCAAAAAATGGCATTGGATCTCAGCCTTAAGGTGGAAGATCTGCAGGTTCTGGACGTTGATGCCGATAACATGAGTATCCGCACGCTTAAGGAGTATGCGGAGAACCTGAAACGGGGCGGCTATCAGGCCTACCGCTATCTGACGATGATGCACACCAAGATTGCGTCACCCTTTGCGGCCCTGATAATGGTGCTGCTTGGAATTCCTTTTGCACTGCGAAACAGTCGTTCAGGGGGAATCGCCATGGGAATCGGTGCCAGTATCGGGATCGGTTTTGCGTATTTTGTTGTCAATGCGGTACTTCTTTCATATGGACGGAGCGGCGTTCTGCCCCCGTTCGTTGCTGCCTGGGGCGCGAATGTTCTTTTCATGCTGAGCGGAATCTGGCTGTCGATAACGGTTAAAGGGTAAGTTAACACTACACCTCAATGATGGGGAGTATCTCTATGCAATTAACATTCTTACGAGCACTCATTATTGTATTCTGCGTTTGCGTTGCGTGCGAAGTGTCTGCTGCTGAACGTCCGAAGCGGCTAATGAACGGCACCGCTTCTAAACCTGTCCCCGCAGCAGTGCCGGTAACTCTTCTCAGTATCATCCCGGCCCAGGCCGAGCCGGGTACAAAAGTGCTGCTGTCCGGTACCGGTTTTGGGGAAAACGCCACCGTTTTCCTGGGGAGCGTTGAAATTACGGCACGGATCACCGGTGGCAAACAGGCCGAATTCAATGTGCCGCCGCAGTTGGAGGCTGGTTTGTACGCACTGTACCTGAAACGCTCCGACGGCATGACCGGCAGATCCTATAATTTTACGGTACTCCCGGTGCGTCCCGTACTTAATTCGCTGCAGCCGCCCGTGATCAGCTCTTGTGCTGCAGGCAAGGAGCGTGAAGTTATTGCCCGCGGAAGTAACTTTGGCGGCAGTACGATGCTGTTCTTTAATGGGGCAGCGCTTGGAAGTACGCTTCTTTCGCCTGAGTCCATCTCGTTCTCTGTCCCGGCTGTGCCGGGCGGTATTTACCAGGTGCTGGTGAAAAACGCTCCCGAAAACAGTTCGGTGCCTCTTACTCTGGCTGTCGAAACCAGACCGGAAATAGGGCAGGTGACGGTAGGAAACGAGCATGTCAACTTCTATGAACTGATAATTTCCGGAAGGAACTTCAATCAGAATTCATCAGTGTATGTCGATGGCATGCAGATCGGCGGACGTGGGGGGCAGGATATGGCCGAGCGGGAAAAGCTGCTCTATGTTGACTGCACAAAACTGATCTACCAGCGGTATCCCTATTCTCCGGTCAACAAGGATTTTCGTCTTCAGGTTGTCAATCCGGGAGGAGAGGGGAGTCAGGTCATTACTGTAACGGCCCCCTGACTTTGCCGTAATCCAACAGGTTTCATCCGAGTTTCCGTATGGAAATTCATTATATCGTATCTAAAGGACTTCATGTTTATGCAGGCAAAAAGTAGATTTCATTCATTGTATACCTTCTGGCTGATTATTGTTATTTTTTCTACTGTTACCCGGACGATCCTGCTGGCTACATCGCTTTCCCAGGTCGGTCTGGATCCGCTGCTGCTGGTTAAAATCTATGCGATCGGCTTCTTCTTTGATTGCGTGACCTTTTCATACAGCGCCATCCCGTTTGTGCTGATTACCGTCATCCTGCCTGACAGGGTGTTCAACAGCGCATTTTTCAGGGTGTGTGCCTATGCAGTCGGTTTTGCGTTTACCTATCTGATGCTGTTCAATGTGGTCGCTGAATACACGTTTTTTGATGAATTTGCCACCCGGTTCAATTTCATCGCAGTTGATTATCTGATATATACCAACGAAGTTATCAGCAATATCAGGGAATCATACCCGGTAAATGCGATCCTCGGGGCACTGCTGCTCCTGAATATTTTTATCTTCATTCCGGTCAAAAAACATCTGTCACGTTCATTCTCCCACAAATCCAGCATCGGCGGCCGGCTGAAGGTCGGCATGGCTCTTCTCCTTCTGCCGGTACTCTCATTTGCGGCGGTTGACCTGTCGCTGACGCAGATATCTCCGAACAATTATGCGGACGAGCTGGCCGGGAACGGCATCTATTGTCTCGTTTCGGCCTTCAGAAATAACGAGCTGGATTTTAACAAGTTTTACGTCAACAAGGGTGATAAAGCGGTTCTTGCACGCCTGAAAGGGATGCTGCAGGAAAAGAACAACCGTTTTGAATCTCAGGAGGGTCCTTCTGTTTCCCGGGTCATACATCCGGCCGGGGCGGAAAAACGTCTGAACATTGTACTGGTGGTTGAAGAGAGCCTGAGCGCCGAATACCTTACATCATTCGGCAACGGTCAGGGGATCACGCCGAATCTGGACAGGTTGGCCAAGGAATCGCTCTTTTTCACGCACCTGTATGCAACCGGTACACGGACCGTACGCGGACTTGAGGCTCTCACCCTCTCAATGCCGCCGCTGCCGGGAACGTCGATTGTAAAGCGCCCCAAAAACGAGAATTTTGTTTCGTGGGGTTCGGTCATGAAGGGAAAAGGGTACGATAACAAGTTTATCTATGCCGGTCATGGCTATTTCGACAACATGAACTATTTTTACGCAAACAATGGTTTTGCAACGATTGACAGGACAAATTTCGCCAAAGACGAAATAACCTTTACCAATGCCTGGGGGGTGTGCGACGAAGACCTGTTTTTGAAGACCATCAAAGAGGGGGATCTTTCATACGCCGAAAAGAAACCCTTTTTCAGTGTCGTGATGACCACTTCGAATCACCGCCCCTTCACCTATCCCGACGGCAAGATCGATATACCCTCAAAGTCCGGCCGTAGCGGCGGTGTCAAGTATGCGGATTACTCTATCGGACGCCTCTTGGCTGAGGCTAAAAAGAAGCCATGGTTCAACGACACCATATTTATCATAGTGGCTGATCACTGTGCCGGTAGCGCCGCAAAGTTGGCGCTGCCGATAAAAAAATATGAAATTCCGCTCTTCATCTATGCGCCGGCGATTATCAAGCCGCAGGTCGTTGACCGGATGATGAGCCAGATCGACGTCGCTCCAACGCTGCTCGGGCTGCTTAATTTCAGCTATACCAGCGCGTTTATCGGCAAGGATATCATGACTGCCGATGCCTGGAGTGATCGGGCGTTTATATCGACCTATCAAAAACTGGGATATATTCATGACGACAAACTGGTGGTTCTCGGCCCCAAAAAGCAGGCCGATTACTTCAGCTTTGTCCGGAAGGATGGGGCAACAACTGTCCTGAAGCCGCAGGAAGATATGCTGATGGATACGTTGGCGTATATCCAGGGCACGAACTATATCTACAAGAACAGGCTGAACAGGCTGAAGGAGTAAACTTCATTCCTGCGTGTCCCGTCAGGACACTTTGAATTCTCTCGGTACTCTTAACCGGACGATCATTTTATGGTCGTCCGGTTTTTTTATGGTGATTCGGTAAAATTACTTATTTTGTGGTCTTTAATACATTGTGGCAACTTTATTAAAAGAGTATAGGTATAAATCCTTTCAGCCTCATAGATAGTCTGTGTCTGTTTTTTAAAATCAAGTGTGGTGTTGCGGTGTTATGTATGAGGTTGATTAAGTCTGGGGAAATATTCAGGAACGAAATCATGATCTGCACATACTGTTTTGAAGCAGAATACAAGACCGCCAAGATCGAATTAACGGTCAACGTCAATGGTGAGAGTCACGTTTTACGTGATCTCGATTGTAAGACCTGTCCGGCCTGCGGCGAAATAACCTTTACCCATGCCCAGAGTCTGGAGATCGACAAGAAGCGGATCGCCCTGGAATTTGGACTGAAATCCCTGTGAGATTCGGGGCTCACTGCGCCCCGAATTGAGTTTGGACTCATTACCGCCTCTTGATCCGAGTCGAAAAACCGGAGGTTGTGAGGGAGAGTAGTGGTTTATGGTTACTAAAATAAATCGTTTTACTTGACAAAAGTAAACCTTAAGGTTAACTATTATGTATGGCGAGCGGCTAAAACTTCTTCTGAACGGTGACAAATTCAAGATTTACGGTCTTCTGATTAATGGAACCTGTGAAGCGGAAGAGTATTTGAAGCGACTGCCCGATAAAGAGAAAAGCAAGTTGATGCCGCTCTTGCAGTACACCGTCCAGACGGGGACTATAAAGAATGAGCAAAAGTTCAAAAGCATCGGCGACGG
Source organism: Geobacter sp. (assembly GCA_009886055.1). Taxonomy (GTDB): domain Bacteria; phylum Desulfobacterota; class Desulfuromonadia; order Geobacterales; family Pseudopelobacteraceae; genus JACRCG01. The sequence goes on from VFJM01000298.1 coordinate 13,508, forward strand.
GCTGTTCGAGTTCAAGGGATTTCAGTCGCGTCTGTTTTGTTTCTTTGAACAAGGCAAAATAATAATCCTTACCCATGGCTGTATCAAAAAGCGGGACAAGCTTGACCCGGCTGAAGTAAAGAAGGCTCGCAGCCGCAAAGAAGAGTATTTCAGAAAGGACACAAAAAGATGAGCTGGATAGAGAGTTATATTGATCAGAACCAGTACACGGTGGAATTCCAGACAGAACTTGCGATTATCGATCTGAACGAAAAGATTATTGCCAAAATGGCGGAACAGAAGGTCAGCAGGGTGGAGTTGGCCAATCGTCTCGGTGTTTCAAAGGCGTTTGTTACCAAGTTGTTGAACGGCAATCCGAACATGACCATCAAAACTATTATTTCTCTGGGGTTGGCGCTGGATTGTCAGCTTTATCAGGATTTTTATCCGAAGGGTTTCAAGCTTGCTCGTCCCGCATTCTTCCTGCACGACAACAAGAATTACACATCCTATGTGCCGGTGGCAAACGAGGAATCATATGCTTGCGCAGCTTAATTTGAATGATTATTTCATCGATGAATTCGCTTTCGCGGCCAATCGTGAGCGCGAGGCAGGTAGTACAACGTCCGGAGCACTCAGTGTTGATTTCGACATCAAACGCAGCGGTGAGACTCCTCTCGATTTCATGATTTCCCTGGTGGTTGACGTGAATCCGCTTGATGAAGATTTCGAGCGGGGTGATTACCGTATTCATCTAAAGCTGAGCGGGTTTTTCAGCTTTGCCGAAGGCACGAGCGAGGAGATGATCAACGGCATGATCGCCCACAACGGCCTCTCCATACTTTACGGCGTTGCCCGTGGGAGTGTGGCGGACGCCACCGCCACCAGCTGGCATGGCAAGTTTGTGCTGCCTGCGGTTAATTTTATTGAGTTGGTCAGGCAGAAGACGGCGGCTCTGTCGGAGAAACCGCGTAAAGGGAAGAAGAAATAGGCCATATATGTTTAAACCGCCGTCAGGGAATGATGGGCGGTTATTTATTTTTGTGCTGAGGTGGTTGTTTGGGGATCTGCCGTTTTGAATTAAGTAAGGTGTCCCCTGATTTTCGTTGCGTCGTCGCGTGAAACCGGTTTTCGGTGTTAAGCCGCTTTTGGATTTGGAGGTAAATGGGTTGGCTGGGCGTGAAGGGGAAGAAATGGAAAAGGTGCTTGACTTGAATTAAGCATGGTGTCACCGGAATTACCATGCATTCGAAAAAAATCCGCGCAGTGCGCGGAATATCTGCAGCGGACGATAATTCCTATGTAATTTGGAATCACTGCGCCCCGAACTACCCCGGACTCATTACCGCTTCCCGACGGTAGACATTATTCTCTGCACCGAGAAGGATCAGACCGTGGTGAAGTATTCGGTATTGAACGAGAGCCGTCAGCTCTTTGCCTCGAAATACCGGCTGTACCTGCCGTCCGAGGAGGAATTAAGGGTTGAGGTTGAGAGGGAGCGGGAGATGGTTGTGAGGGAGAGGTTGGAGGGGTATGGCGTAGGCGTTGGAGAGTAGTTGTTATGCTGGCAGATCGAAATATAGATAAGAATGTCCCTCTGACATGAAATTTAAGTTGTTGCCTTTTTTGACATGACTATTGATGTTATGGCACTATGCAACGATGTAAATGTGTCAGTTCTGAAGGGTGTCATTGAAAATGCCTATTGTAACGTTCCCTGAAGTCTGGATTAATAGCGATAAGCTAGAGAGCATTCTCTGGAGAGCTAAGGCTTCAATTCAGGGATGCCATCACATTCATTTTGAACTCCTCCCCAGCACTAAAATTCTATTAGATGCAGCTGTCATATTCCTCAGCCTCATTAACCAACTCGCTTCAGAAGGAACGTTAATATCAATCGATTTTGGGACTGAAGATACTGAAGTTATGGGTTACTTAAACAGGATGGGATTTTTTGACCATCTTGACTCCCGAATAATTGTTCTCCCTGCTCGGCCAGCATTTTCGGGCGCTCAACTATACAATAGGCACAATAGGAATTTGGTGGAGATTGCCCGAATAAATCCCCAAGAATATGACGACGAACTTCCCGGTCGCCTTGCAGATGTTCTTCAGTCCAAGGATAAAAAATTAGGCAAGGCGGCATTCACGATATTCGGAGAATTAATAGACAACGTGCTTAGTCACAGTTCTTCAAAACTCGACGCATATGCGGCACTGCAGACGTACAAGAACGGCATTATGGTTATCGTCTCGGATAGCGGCAAGGGGCTTCTGGAAACTCTTCGCCCCAAATTGCCAAAAAAATACGCGCAAGCCTCAGATGTCGACATTGTAGTTGAAGCCTTTGAAAAAGGTCTCTCGCGGCATGGAAATAGAAGTGGTCGTGGTTGCGGGCTGACGACTTGTGCCCGAAAGGCAAAGCAATTCCATGGGAAGCTTCTGGTTCGGCTTGCCGACACCCGTGTAAATTTAACCCCCTCAGATGATTCCTACACTCCTGACACAGCTTTTTGCTATCATGACCTCCTTACGATACGTGGCACACATATTTGTTTCGATTTTTTTGTTTGACAACAATGGGAAAATCTGGTTCAATACAAAACATGAAGCAGTCCTGTTTGACAATCAGGTTAGTTGATCTAATGAAAAGTCAAGATGGCTGGGGCAATGCTCAGGGGAAAGCGGTTGGCGCACTTCTCGAAAGCAAAATCCTGGCACATCCTTTAAATGAAATTTTTCAGGTTTCATTTAAAGGGGTTGAGCGAACGGATGCATCTTTTTCGAGGGAGAGCGTCGTAGAAATAGCCAATCGATTCAGGACAAAAAAAGCGTTTATCATCGTAGACCTTGAAGATTCTGACCTGATTGAGAATTTGGAACTTGCTGCCGAGAAAAAGAACCAACCGTTGTTTATGTGGCACGGTGACTCATGGAGGATTTTAGGGCCACAGCCAACCAAAGGAAATGCTGATTTGCTCCATTACGTTTTAACAGTTCCAGAGATTACGACCTCCTCCGCTTCGTCTGCTTTGGAATTGAAAATTACCAATGCTAGTACCAAACTGAAGCAGTTATGGGAAAGTGGTTTCATTATGAGACGTGAGGAGCTGGCTCAATCAGGGGGTATCGAATTTATTTATTATAGGATCAGGTAGTTTTTTTTGATGGCTGGTTCAATAAAAATATTGAAACAGAAACACTCTTATCATTGCATCGGAAAATCCATTGAAAACTAAGTATCGAAATTCAGTTTGTTTTTGAAAAGTTGGTTGAATGTTTGAAACGAAATTATTCTGAGTACAAAGGAGAAAAGCATGACAAAGCCAAAAATGACAGGTGCAAAGGCCGCAACAAGTTCATCAAAAACACTGAGGAGTAGCAGTACCGCTCCAAAATCGAAAACAGCGGCAGGCAGTGCATTGTCACAGGCTAACGCACCGGCAAAAGTTACTTCTGCAAAGGCTGCAACAGCGGCCTCCAAGGTGTTGAGTGACGGCCGGACAAGCCTGGCATCAAAAACCGCTGCCGGGAGTGCTTTATCACAGCGTGTCAAAAAATAACATGTGAGTCAATGAGTCTGGACTTTCTTCAACCACATTGGGTAATGTACATTGATACAGAAATTAAAGGAGATGAAAATGGAAAACATAAAAAACAAGCCAGAAGAGCACTCTAAAACTCATTTCGAAATTCAAATTGATCGGAAGCATTTCACCGTAGAAGAAAATCAGCTTACGGGATTGCAATTGCGTAGTCTCCCTTCGCCCGCTATAGGCCCTGACCGAGATCTCTTTGAAGTGGTACCCGGTGGTACCGACCTGAAGATAAGTGATGAGCAAGTTGTAAAGATGCGGAATGGACTGCGTTTTTTCTCTGCGCCTTCGCAGATCAATCCTGGCAGAAATCATCAGAGATTTTAACCTTGTTACCTCCTGATGACATAAAATATTTGGAAGACCGTGTCGGTAACGGCAGCCATACCCTCACAACTGAGGCAAATATGACATGTATAGTCCTTCACGATTTTCATCTGCCTGTAGGGTTTGATCACGAAAAATCGAATCTTCTGCTCCGGCTTTCACCTGGATACCCTGATGTGGCTCCTGACATGTGGTGGCTTGACCCACCTATTCGAAGAGCTGATGGGGCTTCCATTGCTGCTACAGAAGTCATAGAGCATTATTTGGGGCGCAGCTGGCAACGCTGGTCCCGTCATCTTTCAGCCGGGCAGTGGCGGTCTGGTATCGATGGACTTGAGAGTTATTTTGCTCTATTACGTAAGGAGCTTGAAAAGTCTGCTCGAGGGGGCGTTTGATGACTGTAACGTTCGTGATTCCGCAAGATATTGTTGAGGAGCTTGAGTCAGTTGCAAGGCATCCATTAGAGGCTGCGGGTGTGCTGTTGGCTGGTGTTGCCGAGTCTCCCAACGGTGACATTAGACTTCTTGCACGTTGCTTGAGATGGGTGGAAGAAGCTGCCTATAGTCGCCGGGAATCTTGTGGGCTGACCATACAGGCAGAAGGCTATGTCCATGCTTTGGCTGAGGCTGAAACTCTAGGTGCTGTTTGTATTTGGCTTCATACTCACCCAGGGCAAAGTGCATCGCCACGGCCAAGCAAACATGATTACGTCGTGGATGAAGAAATCTCTGATCTCTTTCGGATTCGTTCGGGCAGCCCATATTATGGTACCCTAATTATTTCTCCGCGTCCTGTCGGTTTTGCTTTTACGGGGTATTTGCAGCACGAGGGTTGCGATGCTGCGCAAATTCAGCGTTTATGGCAGGTTGGCGATCGATGGCGTTTGGTTCGTGCAGATGACACAGCACTACCTCCGCTATCCCTAATTTATGATCGAAATGTTCGAGCTTTTGGATCTGCTGTTCAGCAGACGCTTGGCGACCTTACTGTTGGGATAGCAGGTTGCGGCGGCACAGGTTCAGTTGTCGCCGAACAGCTCGTTCGCCTAGGAGTCAGGCATCTAATCGTCATTGATCCTGATGTGTTATCCGAAAGTAACCTGACGCGTGTCTATGGCTCGACCACTTTGGATGTAGGGAAACCGAAAGTGCAGATTTTGAAGTATCATCTCATGCGGATTGCTCCGGATCTACATTGTGAAACGATACCGTCGATGGTAACGATGGAATCAACTGCTCGCAGTCTTACTGGATGTGACGTGATCTTCGGTTGCACTGATGATAATGCCGGGCGTTTGGTCCTCTCACGTCTTTCAACCTACATGCTGATACCTGTGATCGATTGTGGTGTCCTATTGAGCAGCGATAACTCTGGCCAGTTGACTGGTATTGATGGACGTATCACAGTTCTTTCTCCGGGACAGGCTTGCCTTGTCTGCCGCAACCGCATTGATCTTGCCCGTGCAGGCGCAGAACTGATGACACCAGATGAACGAATCAGGCGAGAGGATGAAGGATACGCACCAGCCTTGGCGCAAACAGAGCCTGCTGTTGTGGCGTTTACCACACTGGTTGGAGCCACAGCAGTAAGCGAGCTATTAGAACGTCTAATTGGTTACGGTCCGGAACCGCGACCGAGCGAGATATTGTTGCGCTGTCACGAGCGTGAGATCTCAACAAACATTGCGCAACCTCGGGAAGGCCATTACTGTCACCCTGCAAGTGGAAAGTTGGGAGCCGGCATGACACAACCATTTTTAGGACAAACATGGCCGACAATTTAGATATCTCATGGTGGCAACGTCTTCCGGTCCATGGGTGGCGGATTGTTGGGGTGGTTGAGTCTGCCGATGAAATTCCTCAGAAATTGCCACGCAATGGCGCAGTCTTGGTTGGGACACGCACCTACCCTAAATGGATTGCGTTTGACTGTCCTTGCCGGAGTGGACACCGAATTCTGCTTAACGCTGATAAAGCTAGAAGACCGTATTGGTCAGTTACTACGCAAGGCAATCTTACTATTTACCCGAGTATCGATTATCGTGATGCCAACGGACGGTGTCACTTTTTTATTCGCAATGGACGTATTACATGGGCTTATGGGAGGGACGACGAATGAATTCTGCTAATTCTTTGCCTGCAGTAGGGACAAGACCAGAGCTGGTTTTTGCATTAGTTGGTGCCGCAGGTACTCACCTGGACGAATTGTCAGGTGTAATTACTGAAGAACTTTCATACTTTGGATATAAAGCAGAAGAAATACGGCTTTCTGGATTATTGAAGAATTTCACTGAATGGATCGACAAACCATGGACTAGTGAATCCGAGCGCATTAAATATTGCCAAACTATGGGCAATAGATTTCGAAAACAGCTCAAACGAGGAGATGCGTTAACACTTGCTAGCATCGCGGAAATTCAGTTAAGACGAGCCAAGAGCTCACAGCACGCGCATAAACCAGCAACAGCGTATATTCTTAACCAATTGAAGCATCCAGATGAAGTTGATTTACTTCGACTCGTATATGGGCCATCTTTTTTACTTATTGCAGCTCATGCTCCAAAAGATATGCGAATTAAGGATCTTGCACACACTATGGCAAGAATCGCTACGCAACCTGGCAAAGATCATCAATTCAACAGTGAAGCCTCCGACGTAATTAATATAGATGAAAAAGAGGATGATGAATTCGGACAAAATGTGAGAGATACATATCCAAAAGCTGACTTATTTGTGAATCTAACACAAAAACATAAGATAAAATCTGAAGTCCAACGCTTTGTGCATTTACTCTTCGGCCATCCATTCCACACACCATCTCCAGATGAATATGCGATGTACCATGCAAATGCTGTGTCACTAAGATCTTCAGATGACAACCGACAGGTTGGTGCAATAATTTTCAGTATTGACGATCCCCTAAATTTACACTATCTCAGAAAAGCTGATGTTGTTGCAGTTGGAATGAATGAGGTCCCGCGTGGGGGGGGCGGGTTGTATTGGAAAGATGCAAGCCCCGACGCTAGGGATCAGGCGCTCTTCAACTCTCACAATAAAGAAGATCGAGCAAACGAGATTAAAATTGGCGCACTGGCTGAACTGATTGAGAAAATCAAGGGCTTGGAGTGGTTTAACGATACGATTTCTTCTAAATCAGCAAGCGATCTTGCAATCATCCTATTACCAAATCTCAAGGGGACACAATTCCGTGACATTGGCGAGTTTAGCCGACCTGTACATGCAGAAATGGCGGCATTAATTGACGCTGCGCGAAGAGGAGTCGCTGTAGACGGTCATTCAATGTATGTAACAACCTTTCCATGCCATAATTGCGCAAAACACATTATCGCCTCCGGCATTCGACGAGTCGTCTACTTGGAACCGTACCCTAAAAGTCGGGCACATGAGCTCTATCACGAGGAAATCGCTTTAGAAGCGGTCCCTGGTAAAGAAGAAAAGGATAAAGTTAATTTCTTTGCATATGCAGGTATAGCACCACGGCAATATCAGCAGCTATTTTCGATGTCAGAGCGAGGTGCGAAAAAAGGAAGATCACTCGACAAATGGAACCTGGATAAGACTACGTTGGCACCGCTGTATGTCCCTAAAAATGCTTCTGTCCTTTATCTTGAAGCAGAGCGCGAGGTCTTAAGTAGCTTGCCACCAGAAATATATCCTCTTTCGTCACCAAATATTTCATAATTCAGACTTGCGAAAGCCGCCGGGTCAGGCTTTGCATATTGTGATTTCAAGGAGCAATTTATGAAGAAGAGCGATTGTGAAATTTGTAAATATTGGGCTGCTTCACAGTCCAATGATTTTCCTTGTGATGAATGTGACGGTAAGAACTATTTTGAATACGCCGATGCGCCTATTTCCTCTGAACATGATAAACTACACCCAATTTAACCCTTGCCCCTCAACAGCCACCCTTGCTATTTTTCAACACCATTGCAAACCTCCCTGACAACCGTACCGAAGGCAACCTATGAAAGAGAAAAAACTGCAAATCCGCAACAGTACCGCCGAGTTCCTGATCTTCACCAAACAGGCGGGCGAAAGCACCATTGAGGTTCGCGTCGAGGATGAAACGGTCTGGCTGACGCAAAAGCTAATGGCCGCGCTGTTTGAAGTCTCCGTGCCAACGATCAATGAGCACATGGCCAACCTTTATGCCCAGGAAGAAATAGTCAAAGGGGCAACTATTCGGAATTTCCGAACAGTTCAAAAAGAGGGTAATCGGGAAGTGGCGAGGAATGTGGATTTCTACAACCTCGACGCCATCATTGCCGTCGGCTTCCGGGTGAATTCATCGCGCGCCGTGCAGTTCCGACAGTGGGCGGCTGGTGTGTTGCGCGACTTTGCCATTCGCGGTTATGTGCTGGATAAAGAACGGCTGAAAAACGGCTCCTTTTTCAATAAGGAGTATTTCGACAACCTGCTGGCCGAAATCCGCGAGATCCGCGCCAGTGAACGGAAATTCTACCAGAAGATCACCGACATCTATGCCACGGCAATGGACTACAGTGCGGATGCCGAGACCACCAAGACCTTTTTTGCCGCTGTGCAGAACAAACTCCATTTTGCCATCCACGGGCATACCGCCGCAGAGCTTATTACCAGGCGGGCTGACAGCCGCAAAGATCGCATGGGGCTGACCACCTGGAAAAACGCCCCGGACGGCAAGATTCTCAAGCCGGATGTGGTTGTTGCCAAAAATTATCTGACCGGGAAAGAGCTGAAGTCGTTGGATCGATTTGTCACCATGTACCTGGACTATGCCGAGGACCAGGCCGAGCGCAACATACCCATGACCATGGAGGATTGGGCGGGCAAGTTGAATGCCTTCCTGCGCTTCAACGAGCGGGAGATTCTCGACAATCCGGGCAAGGTCACCCAGGAAATTGCCAAAGCTTTTGCAGAAAGCGAATACGAAAAATACCGGATTGTGCAGGATCGCCTGTTCGAATCCGATTTTGATCGTCATATCAAATTGCTGCTGGAAGACGGGAAAAGCAGGTAGGGAGAACGATTAACCATGCCCATCAACCCACACCACATCTCCCTTGCCACAAAAACCTGTAACCCCATCCGACGGGATGCCCCAAATCACTACGTCTCCACCATCCACATCGACATCCTCCATGGCGTCGATCAGGAAAATATCGGAGAGGCCAAGGTTTATGAAGTCAGGATGGATCAGATCATCAATGACGATGAGTGGCCCCTGTTCGATATCTTCGACGGGCACTCGAGCGATCTGGGCAACCTTTACGACGAGCTGTTTGCCGATGATGAACTGATCCCGACTGTTGAAGACGAACTGTGCGATTACAACAATATCGTGCTGATCAAGTCAATTATCCTGAAACCGGAATATCGCGGTCAGGGCTTGGGCGGCATCCTGGCGCTGGCGATTGCCGAGCGGTTTGGCGAGCAGGATATTGTGGTATTAAAACCATGGCCCATAAGTCCCGATGATCCCGACAATCCGACGGGTGTGTGGGATCTGCCCCGGTTGTCAGAAACAGCACAGAAAACCGTCGCCAAAAAACTCGGTAATAGTTACATGACCGCGGGATTCAAGCCGCTTTTCAAGGGGAGCGCCCATCTCTTCCTCACCCACTTCAGGCACCCGACGGCAACGCAATTGCTGCTACCCCTGCCGGGGTAGGTGGGGGGCGTTACGATTCCACGGTTCCGCAATTCCGGGGTTGTCGTCTGATTCCGGGGATGCGTCCGATTCCGGGGATGTCGGCCGATTCCGGGGATGTCGGCCTTCGGCCTCAATCCCCGGCTAATGGCTGTTATCCCTTCGGGATAAAAAAACGCGAACCCGGAGCTGTTAGCAATCATCCCACCGGAATAAAAATACGAACCCGGAGGGTTCACAGCCATTAGCCGGTGGTTGAGCCTAGCGACACCACCGGTTCATTAGCCGGAAACACCACCGGTTCATTAGCCGAATAACACCACCGGTTGTTTGCGACACCACCGGGAATTGTGATTGACGACACCGCCGGGATTTCGCCGGTACCGACACCACCGTTTGGGTATTTGTATTTCATGGCGGCCGTAACGACTTCAAATCCGCACGGCCTGCGACCCCTGCCGGGGTCGATGGATGTGGGGTGACGTATCGAATCCGGGGATGTCGGCCGTTAGCCTCAATCCCCGGCTAATGGCTATTATCCCTCCGGGATGTAACTTCTTGAACCTGCGACACACCGGATTCTTTTGACCATCGCCGAAAGGAAACCCATGCCGTCAACATACCTCAGCCTTCATTATCACATCGTATTCGGAACAAAAAACAGGGAACCATTAATCGATGCGGAGTGGCGCTCACGTTTGCATGATTATCTGGGTGGCACAATCCGGGGGTTGGGCGGATTTCCGGAAGGGATTGGAGGCGTGGGTGATCATGTGCATCTGCTTGTCAGCCTCAAAGCGACACACTGCCTTGCAGATGTAATGCGGGAAATGAAAAAGAGATCGTCCGCCTGGGTTCATCAGGAGATTGGCCTGGCATCATTTGCCTGGCAAGAAGGGTACGGGGCCTTTTCAATAAGCGCCACTTCCCGTGAAGCGGTACGGGAATATATTGCCAATCAGGCTGTGCATCATCGGATTACCCCATTTCGCGAAGAAATGATTGTCATGCTGAACAAGTGCACAGTTGACTTTGATCCGAAATATTTGGATTGAGGGCACCGCAGATTCCTACCGTTTCCCCCACAAACTCAGCAACGCCGGCATGAATATCAAAAACGCCGCCACGCTGGCAACCATCCCGAGCGACATGACCGCGCCGATGCTGAATACCCCCTGGTGGTGCGCCACCATCAGGGCTCCGAAGCTGAACAAGATCGTCAGAGCGTTCAGGAATACACCGACTCCGGCGCTGCTGACGGCAACCTTCTCCGGCGATTCATTCCCCTGGCGATAGCGGTTCATGATGTAAATGGCCGAGTCAATCCCCACCCCCAGAATCAGCGGCAACACGATGATGTTGGCCGAGTTGAAACTGATGCCGATCAGCCGCATGCCGCCGATCATCAGCAAAAGACCCACCGCCAGCGGAGCTAAGCCGAGCAGGGCGTAGCGGATGCTCCTGAAGTTGATCAGCAGGAGCACGGCAATGCCGATGAAGGCGTAGATGAACGCTTTCAGATAGGCGCTGCGCAGCACCGAGAGCGACTCGTACACCATGACCGGCTCACCGGTGGCGGCCGGCACGACGCTCTTGACCTGGCTCACGAACTCCTGGAGCGGTTCCCGCTCAAAAATTTCCTTCTTCGCTGCCACCTGCAGCAGCAGCTTGCCGCTGCTGCCGACAAAGCGTTTCAGCAGCTGCGGCGGCACGTCGCTCTCCCTGATCTCGGCGGCACCGAAACTCTCCTTCATCATCGTCAGCTTGTCCGGCAGTTCGGCAAACATCCCCCCCTGAAAATCGCGCAGCATGCCTAAGGCGTTTTTATCCTTTTCCTTTTCAAGCGTTTTGAAAAAGTCGTCAAGGGTCGTCAGGAAGGTCGCGACCGGTTTCCCTTCAGGGGCGTTGCGGGCGGCAAGCATGTTTTTCAGCTTCTCCACCCGGTCGCGGAAATTCTCGAAGACCGCCGGCAGCGCCATGACCTGCAGGTTCTCTTCATACGGCACCGGCTTGACCGCGGCCATGACGGCGCGAAGTGCGGCCAGCTCTGCCAGCTTTTCATTTTGATGATCCGGTATGAACGAGAGCGTACTGACCACATGGTCGACGGAGAGGAGCGTTTCCAGTCGTTTGGTCAGCTGTTCCGCTTCCGCCTTGTCCCTGGCGGTTACCACGGCGAAGTAGCCGGAGTTTTCCTTGCTCCGCATCAGTTTGTAGGCGTACTCCACCGACTGCAGCCCCTTGGCCTGGAGGTTCATCAGGTTGTAGTCAAAGCGCATGGTCAGGGCAGGGTAGAGGCAGATACCGGACAGCAGCAGCGTGGCGGCGATGACCGGTTTCGGATTGGCGAAGAGCAGGTGGAATCCGGAGTTTCCGGTTTTAGCAGTTTTTCC
>VFJM01000094.1 GCA_009886055.1 Geobacter sp.
CGAAGATAAGAGCGCTCCTTGTGTCGGTAAAATACCGGGTGCCAAGATGCATATCTCATCTCTTCGGCAACCCGGCTGTCCTTTCAGGTAAGGACCCGTAGTTTTGCGTCACCAGATTACTCTGGTTTTGCCCGTTCGGAGAACGTTTTTCATTGCTTAAATCGAACAGTTTTTCTTTTATCAAATGCCCCAAAGAATAGCAACATTTTTTTTGGCTGAGCAGATTATTTTTGCTCTTCAAGTGATTTTCGAGAAGCCGACTACTGCTGGCGTGACGTCCCCAGAAAAAACTGACCACAAAAGTTGGGTACGACTTTCATAATTCGAAAGGACACACAATGAAGAAATCACAGGGGTGGATGCAGATTCACTCCATGACAGTTATGGTTATATGGTTACAATAAAAAAACAGCGTTCTCATGACCTGCCCCCCTCGGACCGCGCAAAAACATGGTTGGGCTTCGTTCATTCAAGAACCTGCATTGATAGCGGGAAACCTGTCTCATGCCGAGGACTCTTTGCTCTCTCCAATCAATAACGACATGCTTTATCATTTTTTTGTTTTTTCCCTTATATCGACAGCAAATCTAGTTATCTTCCTTATATGATCGTCCTGCCCCTTATTCAGGATTTCCAGAATACGCTTTACTTCAACGGAATCGCTGTCAAAGCATTTGAAAACATTTTTTTCAAGCAGTGATCTTTCGAGGTCAAGGGCGATGTTTACCGCTTTAGGGATTTCAAATGCCTTTTTGTCGAATTCGCTGATAAGCCCTTTGATATAGGTAATAATGGTGTTAATGGTGTAGGTTCTTATATTTCCTTCTGAAAAATGGACTTTATCCGTCACTACTCCGTCAAGAAGATGGTTGACCCATTCGGCATGTTCGCGTTCTTCAGAAGCCATTTTTATCCAAAAATCCTTATGAACCAAGTATCTTTGAGAAAAGCGCATATACAGAGAGGAGATCAGAAGCTCCTGTTCAATGTAAAGTTCTATGATTTTCTTTTTATAGATTTCCATGCAGACAGTTTCCTTAACAGGCCTTTGAAAGCAAATAGAGAAAAAGCAAACCTTGAAAAAAATCCAGCGGAAAAACGGGAACTGGAGCTGTGAATCGATTTTTTGATTTGACCCATTTCAGCAACGAAGAATGATTCACCTAAACCCTAACATACCGATTTTCGATGACAGTCCAAATAATAGCGGGTCAATCAAGGACGCCGATGCAGGGTCAAAATTGGCTACCTCACACCTGTCTGCGGGTTGTGTTCTCTGAAGCCTCAATTCGCTTCAATTCATCAAAGAGCTTTTGATTCACTGGCGTGAGAATTCCGTGCAATTTCCCCAGGTCTATTATCGTACCTGCCAGCATATCCACCTCTGTCTTGCGCCCGGCTTCAACATCCTGCAACATGGAGGTCTTTCCTTCAGGATTCAGAGTCTCCAGCACCTTGTACCACTCCCCGACATCCTCTTCTGAGAGATCCACTTGCATCGCCTTGGCAATTGATATGACTTCCCGCATGGCCGAATCCATGAGCCTCCTTGCCTCTGATGACGTTCGCAAGGCACCGTAGCTCGCTCTGAGGACAGCGGAGGTCTGGTTGGCTCCTGCATTGATCATATATTTGAACCAGAGACTGCGAATCATATCAGGGGGGATTACATACGCGACACCGGCTCTATTGAAGAGATCACTGATGCGTCGGACCCGTTCAGTCAATTCAGTGTTTCTCTTCTCACCGAAAAGGATGCGACCTTGATTACTATAGTTTACGGAATTCCTTTTCCTCACTGCGTCTATTCCCAGAGTCAGTCCATAGACAACCTTATCCATCCCGTAAACAGCACCAATGCACTCCTCACTGTCGATTCCGTTCATGACTGAGAGGATTACTGTTTGCTGGCCAACAGCCTTTTTCATTTCGCGGATGGCGTTGTCCAGATGATGATGCTTAACGGCTACAATGAGCAGACAGGCAGGTATGGCTTCCTCTGGACTAACCACGGTGATCGCGTAATGCTTGCCGTTTACAATGACCCCGTCGTGTTTCAGCCTGTCGTAGCGTTCGCCACTTGCTATGAAAAATACAGACGTGGGGTCCATTTCATAGAAGATGCTGCCGTAGAATGCCCCAAGCGCTCCAGCACCGATAATAGCTATTTTTTCGCCATATGTTTTCATTTAGCACTCATTATTTTGTGTTCGTATTGCCCAAAATCTTTTGCAGATATTCTTGTACCTGTATTGCTACAGAGCAACAAGATACTTTTTCAAGAGTTTTTCAGTGCGGTACATAATTACTTCTGCCTCAGCCATGATTTTACCGTCAAGCTCTATCCATCCCTTCGCATCCACGAGACGACGGCGTTCTCCTACTACCTCACCAATCACGCTGACAACCACCCCGGTTGGAACTGGTGCTCGATATCGTATTTTTATCTCACTAGTAACCACTGATAGTCCGCAACACATACAGGCTTGACCGCAGATTTCGTCAAGCAATGCCGAGATAATTCCGCCGTGGGTTATTCCCTGCCAGCCTTGAAATTCCTCACCTATACACACGCGAGTCTCTGCCCGTCGTCTTTGAGGATCAACGGTAAACTCGACTTTAAGTCCGATAGGGTTTTCTTTGCCGCATATAAAACAACGACCGTCATCAACAACCTGCACAGGGTGTTCTCCTTAGCTAGAGCCTACAGTTTTTCCCGATAACGGGGATGCTACAGTTGTGACGGCCGGCAAGGCTGTCATCCGTCCGGCAGAACGTGCCCGGCCATATACAGCGTGCCCAACTCAGCCATCTCGTTTTCTCTGTTGTAGAACTTCGTGTAGTACGCCTGTCTTTTATAGTAACAGCCGATACTGGAATTTAACTAAGAGTTTTTTTCTTTTCTTCGGATTTTTGAGCTTTGCTTCAACAGCAACCGGCTTCATCAGTTCAAGCAACTTTATCTGACTCGTTTCCATTGGTTCTTGTAAATGTCCGTTGAAAACGGTTGTTGGCAGAAAAGAAAAAAATCTGATATGTTCTTTTTCTGAAATTTTGCCCGATCGTTAATATCAAGTGTACCGTTTAAAAGGAGAGTAACTATGAAAAGAGTGACCGGAAGTCTTGTTATTGTTCTTGCTGCCGCTGGTTTTGCGGCAGCTGCCGTAAATGTTGATGTAAACACTCCCAATGCCAGTGTTCATGTCGGCCCACGTCAACCCG
>VFJM01000139.1 GCA_009886055.1 Geobacter sp.
ACAAACCGCCGAATGCCGCGATCTCCCGGGTATGGGCCCGCTCATCCAGCATCCCGATCAGACAGAAGAGCGCCCCGGTGGTCACCCCGTGGTTGGCCATCTGCAGGATCGAGCCGGAGAGCGCCACCGGTGACCAGGCGGCGATGCCGATCGCGACATACCCCATATGGCCGATGCTGGAGTAGGCGATCAGCCGTTTCATATCCTCCTGGGCAAAGGCGACCAGCGATGCGTAGAAGATGCCGAGCAGTGCCAGCGTGTAGAGGAGCGGGGTCAGCGCCTGGGCCGCCAGCGGAAAGAGCGGGTAGCCGAAGCGGATCAGCCCGTAGCTGCCGGTCTTGAGCAGCAGGCCGGCCAGGATCACGCTCCCCGCGGTGGGGGCATCGGTATGGGCATCGGGGAGCCAGGTGTGGAGAGGAAAGAGCGGGAATTTGATCGCAAACGCCAGGAAGAAGGCGGCGAACAGCCAGAGCTGCGTATCGAAGGGGAGCCGTGTCTGCAGCAGCTCAAACAGGGCGAAGGTCGCGACCCCGCTCTGACCGGCGTGCAGCAGGTGCAGCGCGATGATCGCCAGCAGCATCAGCAGCGAGCCGAACATCGTGAAGAGGAAGAACTTGATCGTGGAGTAGATCTTGCGCCCATGCCCCCAGACCCCGATCAGGAAGAACATCGGAATCAGCATGACCTCCCAGAACAGGTAGAAGAGCGCCAGATCGAGGGAGAGAAACACCCCCATGATGCCGGACTCCATGACCAGCATCAGCGTCAGAAACAGGACCACCCGCTCCTTGATGGAACGCCAGGAGACCGCCAGCGCCACGCAGAAGGTGAACGAGGTCAGCATCACCATCAGCAGCGAGATGCCGTCCAGTCCCAGCGTGTAGCGGACACCGAAGGACGGAATCCAGGGGGCATCCTCCAGCAGCAGGTAGCCGGGGAGCTTCGTCGGAACGCCCGCCAAATCCCGCCACGACGCATACAGCCACCCGGCCAGCGCCAGCTCAACCGCGGCAACTCCGAAGGCGGCCTGGCGGGCGACCGCCGCGCGGTTCCAGAGCGGCAGGAGCAGCAGGGAGCCGGCCAGCGGCAGGAAGATCAGGATTGTCAGGAGCGGGAAGTTGTTGAGCATTATTACACCGTAGCAATCTGCAATCCGGGGATATCTTCAAAATCGTGCAGATTCCGGGTAAGGAGCTTGAAGCCATGCTGAATCGCCTGACTGGCAAGCCAGAGATCCTGGATACGGGGACGATGGCTTCTCCCGCTGGTTTTCAATTGTGCGGCGAGTGAGCCGAAGATTTCGCCGGTAGTTTCGTCTATCCGCAGCACCGGCTTTACTCGTATTCTGGCGAGAGCGGCCAGCCGTTGCTGGCGTATCGCCGGAGTTGCCGCGCATTCCGCACCGAATTTCAGTTCGGCAATTGTGATCGGAGAGAGGTAGACCGGCTCCGTTCCGGTGACGGCAACGATATCGGGAGGGGCAAGGTTGCCCTGTTCGACATCAATCCAGATGCAGGTGTCGATCAGGATGCCCATGGATCGCGCACCTCTCCGGTTGCAGCATCGTCAAGACGGCTGTCGGCCAGCCAGCTATTCCCGGCCTCTTGCGGCAGTGTGCGATACAGATCGGCAAACGCCTCAGTCGCAGTCATGGTTGCCGGACCGGGAACAAGACGTGCCACCGGGGTATTGTTGCGCACAATCAACAGCTCTTCGTGCTGAAACTCGACCCGGTTGAGCATGACGCGAAAGTTCCTGGAAAGATCTGTAGCGGTAATTGTCTGCATATTGACCCCTGATAATCAGATAATCTGACTTTACTGTATTCCTAAAAGTTTAAATAAGCAATCGTGTAATTTAAAGTTTCGGGAGGAAATAGAGAAGATATTCGGAAACCGTTTCAACTTTAAGCTGGGGATAACACATCTGTTATTGAGTTAAATATCCTGTCCCCGGAACACCATCAAATCTCCAGCCATCTCGTCTTTTAATCTTCTGGTCGTCTGTGCAATTGCTGCGTCTTTCTTATCAAAATACGCACCTAATTCCTTGAGACGCGCGCCACTTTTCCGGTGTGCCAGATAGATGCTGACTTTTTGTTCAAGCTTGGTATCGCCAAAAAGTCCACGAACATTTTCTACTATTAATTCAACCTTTCGGGATTTCGATAATTCACGTATCGCCGGAACATCCCGTTCTAACTGCTTTCCATCGATATGCGTCGCCATTATTTCCTGTAAAAATGACTCACTACCCAATAGGGTTGAAGCAACTATCTGCCTCAAGGGGCTCTCAAATTCCATCCCGAGCATATCCTCGACAAATTCGCGATACTTATTGCCGTCCCCGAAGCGCTCCTTCACCATATCTATGCACAACCAACCTGGTGCCGGCCTCGCCCCGATATAATCCGGATAACTAGACCAAGGATGCGCTTCCGGTTTTGTAACCATCCCGCAACGGACAGGATTGAGATGAATATAACGGGTCACGGACGATTCCAGGTAAGAGAGAAATTGCTCCCGATCACGACGGCTTTTGAAGATGTCTTTCTGCTCATTGCCCCGCGAAGTTACATGGTAATACGCTCCAGGATAAGTTATCCGCAATGGCCGTCCCATTATTGCCTCCTTATCTCTCACTCTCTCCTTCAATACATCTTTTCCGCTAATTGTCATAGGTGGAGACCTGACACCGATTTGTTTGTTCCTTCGCATTTGAAAGTTCTGTTAAATGCGAAGGCTATTTCTGGCGGTTTAATTTTCAACTCAGTTGCACGCTCTCAATTTCATCCAGTACAATCATGCAGTTACTCTCGCACTATCCGCAGTTCTCCTCTGGCATGTTACTTGCTTTATACCCTCCCAAGAAGTGGCAGGCAATCAGGTTTGCCACAAAATACTTTTCAGTTTGAAAGTCCCCAAGGAGGGAACAGATTATGAACAAATGCAAGATCTCTTCAAAAAAGTTGGTTCTGGGAGCACTGCTCAGCATTTTTGTGGCCGCTAGCGCAAACGCCGAAACCGGCAAGGGGCCGAAACCGGTAAGTCTTGGCGAGGCCAGTGGTTTCGCGATACTGAGCCAAAGCGGAATCACCGACGTTTATCGATCCGCCATTGTCGGGGATGTTGGCACGAGCCCCATAACCGGTGCGGCTATCCTTCTCACATGCGGGGAAGTGTCTGGGAAAATATATACCGTCGACGTGGCTGGTCCCCTCCCCTGTTCGTTGAATGACGCCACCTTCCTGACCACAGTTGTGGGCGACATGGGAACCGCGTACCTCGACGCAGCGGGACGACTTTCACCCGACTTCACTGAACTGGGCGCCGGTGAGATCGGCGGGAAAACCCTCACTCCCGGCCTCTACAAATGGACTACCGGTCTTATGATTACCACCGATGTCACGCTCTCGGGCGGCCCAAACGATGTCTGGATCTTCCAGGTGGCAGGAACACTGAACCAGGCCAACTCTACACGAGTAACCCTGGCCAACGGCGCCCAGGCCAAGAACATCTTCTGGCAGGTCGCCGGCGCAACGACTATTGGAACCAATGCGCACTTTGAGGGCGTCGTACTGGGTAAAACCATGATCGCCGTGAACACCGGGGCATCGGTCAACGGTAGACTGTTGGCGCAGACTGCGGTCACTCTTCAGATGAATGCGATTACCGAGCCCGCCATGTAAGGACGCATACCTCTCATGTGGGCTTGACGCGCACCCACACCGGCAATCCAAAAGGGTTATAGATTCCGGTCTGTAACCCTTTACTATTATCCCTGGCCACGTCCTCCGGAACTGGCCAGGGACGTTGCCACCCATTTCACATTGCCGTATCGGATGCATTTTTCCTATTGGTTCAACTCGTTGTTGAGCAGTTAACGCACGCGCGTGAACTGCTGATCTACCCAGACGGAACATTTATCCGTGCCCAAAATTGCCATTTCCTACCCCACAGGCGCCAGCCGCTTCAGCACACCCTTCGCCATCTCCAGAATACCTTCGAACGACGTATCCTTCAAGGTGCAGACCAATTTATAATCGGGGGTGAACTGGTATTTTTTCGGCTCACTCCGCATCATGCCGATGATCGTGTCAGGCGAGGCCGGGGTGCGGGGGTGGAACGAGATGATCACCGCCTTGCCGTCGAAGTCGATCTGGCGCACGATCAAACGTTTCAGCAGCACCCGCAGCTTCATGATTTCGAACAGGTAGGAGGTCGCGAGCGGATACTTGCCGAAGCGGTCGAGCACCTCGTTCTGCACGTCCAGCACATCCTCTTCGGACTCGGCCTGGGTCAGTTTTTTGTAGATCACCAGGCGCTGCCCGGCATCCTTCACGTACGCCTCGGGAATGAATGCCGGTACCTTGAGGTTGATTTCCGGTTCGACCCTCTCGACTGACTCCTCGCCCCGCATCCGGGCGATCGTCTCCTCCAGCATCTGGTTGTACAGTTCGAAACCGATCTCGGTAACCGTGCCGGACTGGCGGTTGCCGAGCATATCCCCCGCTCCGCGGATCTCCATGTCGTGGGTGGCAATCCGGAAGCCGGCTCCCAGCTCGGAGATCTCCTGCAGTACCCGGAGCCGCTCTCGGGCATCCGAGCTGATGGCCCCCTCGCCCGGGATCAGCAGGTAGGCGTAGCCGCGCTGGGTGGAGCGCCCCACCCGCCCGCGCAGCTGGTAGAGCTGCGAAAGGCCGAATTTGTCGGCATGATCGACGATCAGGGTATTGGCGTTGGGAATGTCGAGGCCGGACTCGATGATCGTGGTGCAGAGGAGCAGGTTGGTTTCGCCATGCATGAAGCCGAGCATGACCTTCTCCAGCTCATGTTCCCCCATCTGCCCATGTCCGACGGCTATCCTCGCCTCCGGCACCAGCTGTGCCAGCAGTTCCGCCCGTTTGCCGATGGTCTGGACACGGTTGTGGACGAAGAATATCTGCCCGCCCCGGCGCAGTTCGCGCAGTACCGCTTCGCGGATCAGCTCCTCGGAGAAGCGGGAAACGAAGGTCTTGACCGCGAGACGGTCCACCGGCGGGGTATCGATGATCGAGAGGTCGCGAATCCCCATCATCGACATGTAGAGCGTGCGCGGGATCGGCGTGGCGGTAAGGGTCATGACATCGACCACCGCCCGGAACGACTTGAGCCGCTCCTTGTCCTTGACCCCGAAGCGCTGCTCCTCATCGATGATCATGAGGCCGAGATCCTTGAAGGCGACATCTTTCTGCAGCAGGCGGTGGGTACCGATGATGATATCGATATCCCCCTTCCTGAGGCGTTCGAGGATCACCTTCTGCTCCTTGGCGGTACGGAAACGGGAGAGCACCTCGACCGTGACCGGATACTCCTTCAGCCGCTCCCGGAAGGTTTCGTAGTGCTGCTGGGCGAGGATGGTAGTGGGGACAAGGATACCGACCTGCTTGCCGTCGAGCGCCGACTTGAATGCCCCCCGCAGGGCAACCTCGGTTTTGCCGTAGCCGACATCGCCGCAGACCAGCCGATCCATCGGTTTCGAATGCTGCATATCGGCAAGCACATCCTGAATCGCCGAGAGTTGGTCGGGGGTTTCCTCCCAGGCAAATGACGCTTCAAACTCCCGATACATCTCATCGGGGGGCGAAAATGAGAACCCTTCACTCAGTTGCCGCCGGGCATAGATCTCCAGCAGTTCCCCGGCAAGCTCCTCAATATTTTTGCGCGCTTTCCCTTTCGATTTTTCCCAGGACACTCCCCCCAGCTTGTCGAGTGCAGGATGACTCCCTTCCGGACCGATATAGCGCTGCACCAGGCCGAGGCGATCAATCGGAAGAAACAGCTTGTCCGAACCGGCATACTCCAGCAGCAGGAAGTCGCCCCCGACACTTCCGATACTTATATGCTGCAGCCCGCGATAGAGACCGATGCCGTGATCGATATGCACCATATAATCGCCCGGTTTAAGTTCCGCAAGAGAGGCCAGGAGCTGTTTCTTGCGCACCTCCGAAACGCCGCGACGCCTGACACGCTTGCCGAACAGTTCTTCTTCGGCGATCAGCACCAGTCTCGAAGAGGGGAGCCGGAAACCGCGTGAGATGTCGCCGATGAGGATTTTAACCGAAGGTAGAGACGCAGCATGCTGCGGCTCTACGGTCACAACATCTCCAAACCCCGATTCACTTATGGAGCATGGAATATTGTACGGCGTCAGAAGAGCCTTGAGCCGTTCGGCCTGCGGCTGCTGATGGCATGCGATAGCAACCTGATGCCCGCCGTCCAGCCATTCGCGCAGAGTGCGTGCCAGCG
>VFJM01000136.1 GCA_009886055.1 Geobacter sp.
GGTAAACCCCGTCAGGAGCAAGACCAAATAGGGGGGCGTTAAGGGCGGCCCGCCCGTGCCTCCGGGTTGGTTGCTTGAGGGTGTCGGTAACGGCATACCCAGATGAATGACCATCGCCCGGGAAGGGGTAACCCGACTCGGGAACAGAACCCGGCTTACGGACTGCTTCAACCAATTTACAGCTACACCAAGAAGAACAAGGCAGGATTACGTGGACGATCAGCAGCTGTGGGATGCCGGTACAGTGCGCCTCAAGGAACTTCTTGCAGCTCTTCCCGCCGCATTCGGACCGACACTGACACCGCTGTTGAACCGCTATCGGAAGGCAAAAGAAGCTCTTGCCGCAGTTGGTGCAGCGGTTGACGCGACCTCTGTCTGCCGTCAATGTGCGGGGCAGTGCTGCCTTAATGGCAAATACCGGATCAATGTATTAGATACCTTGTCCCGGATCGCAGCACACATCCCCACGTCAACAGCATTTATTCAGAAACCGCTTTGCCCATACGGTAGTGACGCCGGATGCAGCATGGAACCGGGGGCTCGACCGGCTGACTGCGTTTCTTTTATCTGCGACGCAATTGACCAGAAGTTGTCACCGCAAGCCAGATTGATTCTCTCTGAGCAGGAACAGGTTCTGCGGGACTGTATAATCGAGGCTTCCCTCCTGACAGGTGAGCAGATGGGGACTCCGCTGCTGCTATGGGCGGGAAAAAGCGATAAATCCAAACCAAAGACGTAAAGGCAAAGATAATGGCAACTACCAATGATTTAGTTCTTATACACGTAGACAATAAACCTGGCTTTTATGCCCGTATTGAGGAGATTGTTCCCGACGCCAAGCCTGGCTGGTGGCAGGTAAAATTACTGGTACTCACGTTCCCGATGCAGGTTTTTACCTGGATTCTTGATGATCGCCAGATTGAAGGAGCCGATTTCACCATGGGGGGAACGCCGCTTCGTTTGGAGGATCTGGTTTCTCCGGTTGAACTGGAGCGGGTTGAGAAGGAAAAAGCTGAGAAGGAGCGTGCACAGAAGGCCCGGCTGGAGGGCGGGGCACCCAAGGTGATTTCGCTGCAGGATCGCCGCAAAAAATAATATCGCTTCGGCATCGGAACAGAAGAGGGCCCTTCCGGATATCTCCGGAAGGGCCCTCCCTTTTTTACACATTTTGTGGTGTGCTTATTCGCAGCTGAAAACGGCTTCTATGCGACGGTTCTTTGCTTTGCCGGCTTTGGTTTTGTTGGAATCAACCGGTTTGGCTGATCCATACCCCTTAGCAGAAATGCGGCTGCCGTCGATCCCGAATTTATTGATGATGTAGCTGCGCACGTTTTCGGCACGTTTCTGTGACAGTTTCAGGTTTGCGGCCTTGCTTCCGACAGAGTCGGTATGTCCATCAATTGATCCTTTTGAATTGGGAAAATCTTTCAGGAAATTGCCCACATTATCAAGGTCGTCGTGGTATTCGGCCTTAACGTCTGCTTTATTGGTATCAAATGTAATAGCAATAACAGCCGGCTTGTCGCAGAATCGCTTGGTGACTTCCGCGGAACAGCCGGTAGCGTCGACAACGGCTCCGATTGGTGTGGCAGGACATTTATCCAGGTAATCAGGGACGCCGTCCTTGTCGGTGTCAAGCGGACATCCGTTGCTGTCAATCGCAGCTCCAGCCGGTGTGTTTGGGCACGTGTCGAGATAGTCAGGCACTCCATCCTTATCGGTGTCAAGCGGACATCCATTGCTGTCAACCGCTGCTCCAGCCGGAGTGTTGGGGCATTTGTCCAGGTAATCCAGGACGCCGTCCTTGTCGCTGTCAAGCGGGCATCCGTTACCGTCAACCGTCACTCCAGCCGGTGTATTGGGGCACTTGTCGAGAGAGTCAATTACTCCGTCATTATCCGAGTCGGCAGGAGGTATCAGAACAGGAACAGGAACGATTTCGGCCTTAACCGGTTCCGGCGCCGGTGCAGCAGCAACAGCTTTCATTGCCGGTTCAGCTACGCCAAACTGGAAATATGCTCCCAGCGTAAATTCCAGGTCATTGTAGGTTCCGGAATTGTAGCCGTAAAGAATGTGGCGGACATCGCCCCGAACGGCAAAGTCGTCCTTCAGAAACAATTTTGCTCCAACTCCGTAATCGAATGCGCCGTGGGTCTTTTCATTGATTCCATTGCCATCAAACTTGACACCGGAATAGCCTGCGGCCAGATACGGCACAAAAACACTGTCAGGGAAAAAGTGGTAGAGCGCCTGGCCACCGAAACGGTGCATGGAAATATCTTTTAAAGGTCCGTATTTACCATCTGTGGGAGTGGCGTAATCATACAGGGCTTCGATTCCGATATGCTTGGAAAAGTTATACCCCCCCCGTATTCCCAGCACAAGAGTGGGATCAAGATACGTGCCGCCATCAAAAATATAGCCTCCGATCAGCGGGGTTACAGAAAAACTTCCCTCCTTAACCGCGCCAAAAGCGGCAGTTGCCGAGACAATCAAGGCCGCTGCCAGAGTACAGATCATCTTCTTTCTCATACGCAATCCTCCTTAAGTAAAATAAATGGTAAAAGTTTATACCATTTTTGTTCATTGAGACAAGTGGGGAAACTGTTTATTCCGACGGAAAGCGTACCACGCTTTCCGTACATTGCAAGCGGTGGGGGTAAAATCTTGCAATTTATTTCAGGCTGAATTACTCTTCAGGTACGCACTTCAGGCACAGAAACAGCTTATGCCGAACACCAAGGAGGATCCACCATGTTTTTCCCACAGTTCCGGGCTCGCAGAATCAGGGGGAGTGAAACCTTTCGCCGGATGGTCCGCGAAACATCCCTTTCCGTTAACGACCTTGTGTATCCGATGTTTTCGGCATTCGGCAGCGGGATAAGAAAAGAAGTTTCTTCCATGCCCGGTATCTACCAGCAATCCATCGAGCATATCGTTGCCGAGGCCAAAGTGGTTCGGGAACTGGGGATTCCGGCCGTGTTGCTGTTTGGCATCCCCGAGATTAAAGATGCGGTCGGCAGTGACGCCTATTCCGACACAGGCATCATTCAGGAAACGATTCGGGCGCTGAAAAAGGATGTTCCGGGTCTGGCGGTCATCACCGATGTCTGCCTGTGTGAATATACCGATCATGGGCACTGCGGGGTAATAAAAAACGGTGATGTCGATAACGACTCGACATTGGAGCTGCTGGCGCGCGAAGCGCTCTCGCATGTGCAGGCGGGGGCCGATATGGTGGCTCCGTCCGATATGATGGACGGGCGGGTGGGTGCCATCCGCGAAATGCTGGATGAGAACGGCTATGATGCGATTCCGATTATGAGCTATGCGGTCAAGTACGCTTCAGGCTACTACGGCCCATTCCGGGAGGCTGCTGAATCGACGCCTCAGTTTGGTGATCGCCGCAGCTACCAGATGGATCCGGGCAACCGTCGTGAAGCTCTGCGTGAAGCGGCTTCGGATATCGAAGAAGGTGCCGATATCATCATGGTGAAACCGGGTCTGCCATATCTCGATATCCTGCGCGACCTGCGCAACGGGTTTGATCTGCCGCTGGCGGTCTACAATGTCTCGGGCGAATACAGCATGATCAAGGGTGCTGCCGAGCGGGGGTGGATTGATGAGGAACGGGTAGTGCTGGAAACGATGACCGCTTTCAAGCGGGCCGGGGCTGATATCATCATAACCTATCATGCCAAAGACGTAGCAAAATGGCTTGCCCGTTGACTATGTAAAAAAAGCGATCCGGTCTCAGGGCAGGCGGAGCGGTTCTACTCTCCAGCCCTTTCCGCCATTTCTTTCTTGTGCTGCCTGATAGTTCCGCCGGCACCGCCTGCCGGGACAAGGTTTTCCGGCTCTGCTTTTTTGAGATTGGCTCCCGTTCCGGAAGGTGCGGTGGTGGCCGTTCCCGGAATGTTTGCGGCCAGTGCCGGTTTTTTTGCGATGCGGCGCTTACGGATGAAAGTGCGCTTCAGGTCAATTTCTGCGGGGGAGAAATCAGTAAGCGTATCACGGTTGACCAGCACATACACCCTCCCCTTTGATCGCCATGCTGATTTCGCCTTGATTATCCCCCCATCTTTAAGATAGACCGCCGTGGCCGCAAAAGCGGGCGAGGTCACTGTGCCGAGAATCAGCATCATCAACAGGTATCGTTTCATGTTTTTCTCCTTTATTGTCCGGGTGCTTTCATGGAAGCCCCACTCTGCTGAAGGGGAGGTTTGTCCAGATAGCGGGGGAGGTCGCCGCGCACTTCGACAATCGGTCCGTCTTCCAGTTCCTCTGAATCTCCGCTGTCATCTTCGTACTCTTCTTCCCCTGCCGCCCAGGCGTAGATCTTTTGTGAATCCCGCAGAACCGGCTTGAGCGGAGTCCCGAAAACCCGCAGCTGCATCTCTTCGTCAAACAGGCCGATGCAGCCGTGCGATGCCGGCCGGCCGGGCAGATCGCGGGAATGCAGCCAATACGAGACGTTGTCCGCTCCGATGTGAAAGCGGAGGGCGTTATCCATCGGGTACTGCTCTTCGTCATCGGCCGTTTTATAGAGTGACGAAGTGTGCCTGAGATGGCGGGTGGATATCCGGAACAGGCCGACGGGGGTTTCGGCCGTGGCTTTACCGGTTGCAGCCGGCGTTGAAAAGACAAGTCTGCCATGTTCATAGGCGCCCAGCCACTGTTCGGTTACATCTACCAGAATATATTTTTCATGGCGTGCGGCCGGCTGGTAGAAATGCGGCAGTGGCGTATAGGCGCGGATGTCTGCCATGTTGTCGGGGACTTTAATTGTAATGCCGGGATAGGCGTGGCGGCGATCAATCCGGTTGAAGCGGGCCACCAGCGTCCAGTCTGCTCCAAAGAGTGATTCGAGTGACTGTTGCGGCTCAATGAACCGGGCATGCCATTTGATGCTTTTGAGGCTCGGATATTCTACCCGCGAGAGATCCTCTCTGCCCGTGTCCTCCGGTGATGCGGCCGGATCACCAGTCAGGGACGGTGTCCTGAGCACCGAGAAGGCGAAAAGCACGACTGTTAACAGCGTTACCAGAACTAATTTGTGCGAAAGCCTCATTCGGCTGTAGCGCATGCAGAGCTGCCCTTCAAAATGAGATTTTGTTGGACATCATAGTCATTTGTCAGCCACTATTCAACAGTTGTCATCATGCCGGTCGGAAATTTCTGGCATCACACACGGGAGCGATGCTAAATTGACGATGCGGTGGAGCTTTTCACTGCAGACAGGGGAAATAACGTGGAAGAGACGAATCAGAAGCGCATATATAATCTGTTTGCCAGTGACAACTACGCCGGGATCTGCCCGGAGGCGTGGCTGGCGATGCAGGCTGCCAACGTCGGTTTTGTCTCTTCGTATGGCGATGACCTCTGGACGGAGCGAGCCTGTCGGCACCTTCGCCAGGTTTTTGAGACGGATTGCCAGGTGTTCTTCGTGTTTAACGGCACGGCGGCCAATTCGCTGGCATTGGCGTCCCTGTGCCGTTCCTACCACAGCGTGATCTGCCATGAACTGGCCCATGTCGAGACCGACGAGTGCGGAGCGCCGGAGTTCTTTTCAAACGGCACCAAGCTGCTGCATGTACACGGTCCCGGCGGGAAGTTCGATCTGGCGGAGGTCGAGCGGGTCATCACCCGCCGCAGTGATATCCATTTTCCCCGTCCAAAGGTCTTGAGTCTGACGCAGGCGACTGAAGTCGGCACGGTGTACACGCCGGACGAAATCAGGGCTGCCAGCGAACTGGCCAGGCGCTATGGTATGCGGGTCCATATGGACGGCGCCCGTTTTTCCAACGCCGTTGTTTCGCTTGATGTTGCTCCCGCCGAGATATCCTGGCGGGCCGGGGTGGACGTGCTCTGTCTTGGGGGGGCTAAAAACGGCATGGCTGTCGGTGAGGCGGTGGTTTTCTTTGACCGTGAGTTGGCAAATGAATTTGACTATCGCTGTAAGCAGGCCGGCCAGCTGGCGTCCAAAATGCGCTTTATCTCGGCACCCTGGATCGGGATGCTCGAAAGTGGCGCCTGGCTCAAAAACGCCCGCCACGCCAACGGTTGTGCCGCATTGCTGGAACAGCAGCTGTCAGGCATCGCCGGCGTCCGCATCATGTATCCGCGGCAGGCCAACTCGGTGTTCGTCGAGATGCCGGAAACGGTTGTCGCGGCTCTTCGGTCTGCCGGCTGGCAGTTCTATTCATTCATCGGATCAGGAGGTGCTCGCTTCATGTGTTCGTGGCAGACAACGGAGGGTGATGTACTCCAGTTGGCTGAGGCGGTGCAGTCAGCCACTTTAGCAAGTTAGATAGTGTTTTCTGCGGTTCTGGTACGATAGAAATCAGGCCGGCAGATAATTAAGTTCGTTAACGTACTATCCTGTTTATCAGGGGTCATCTGCTAAATAAAACTTCGGGAGGGTGGCATGGTCAAGACAGCGACGTTCGAGGCTTTGCTGGGTGATGTGGTACCCGACGGTCAGGGGGGGTACCACTTCGCTCTGGAAGGAAAAACCTACCATCTGCTGGACAAGGATGAGGTGCGAAAGATCGCCGAGGAGCATGGATACATCATTATCTACTGATTGATTTTCAATCTGAAAACAGGTTCATTCTCGTTTTACGGGGATGGACCTTTTTTGTCCCTTGATTGATATTATGCGATCCGGTTGAATCAGTTCGATGTTGTTTGTGGTGTATTGGTATGACAGCTTTTGATTTTTCCTAAATAGAGAGTCTTGGCAAGTATTGGCTTGCATTTTTCATATCATTTGTGTAAAGAAAGTCATAACTAATGGCGATTGAAGGAGTTGTCAGATTTTAAGCCAGCAACTGCAGCGTCAGTTTGAGATCCTCAAATTTTATTTTAACTAAATGGATGCCCGCGTGAAAAAGAAAAAAATGATCCTCTCGCAGGGTACGATGGACGTAGATTTTGTCCGTAAGGTGGAGGCACTTTCCGACACATCGGTCCGGCGGTGTTTCCAGTGCGGCAAATGTTCGGCCGGCTGTCCGATGGCGACCTTTATGGAACACCCGCCAAACCGTGTTGTCCGACTTCTGCAGCTCGGGCAGTGGCGCAGGATTCTCGAAGGGCGCTCGATCTGGTATTGCGCGTCATGCGAAACCTGCTCCACCCGCTGCCCGAACAAGGTCCACCTGGCCTCGATCATGGACGCCCTGCGCAAACTCTCCTGGGATGCGGAAGGCCCCTCCAAGGAAAGCTATGTCCAGTTGGCCAACAAGCTCTTCCTGCAGAATATCCGCAGCTACGGCCGCCAGTACGAAATGCGCCTGGCCGCCGTCTTCAACGTCAAATCCGGCCAGTTTTTGAAAGACCTGAGTCTCGGCCCCAAACTGCTTGCCAAGGGCAAGCTGAAGATGTTTCACAGCAAAAACAGGAACCTGTCCGAAATCGGAAAGATCTTTACCCGCATCGAGGAGATGCGCAAAAACGGAGAAGCACTTTAGATCAATTTTGGATGTTGAATTTTTGATTTTGAATTTAAAGGTATTTCAATCCAGAATTCAAAATTAAATCAGAAGGATTCCGGGCATAGCAATGAAAAAACTTCTCAATTACGCCTATTATCCCGGTTGTTCACTGCACGCCTCAGCCGGTGAATACGACCTCTCCACCCGCGAACTGTTCAAAGCGCTGAAGATCGGCCTGACCGAAGTGCCGGACTGGTTCTGCTGCGGCGCCACCCCGGCCCACAACGTCGACGAACTTCTTTCGCTCTCCCTCTGTGCCAAAAACCTGGAGCTGGCCGAGAAGGTTGAAGGGGACCTGGCCGTCGCCTGCGCCGCCTGCTTCTCACGCCTCAAGTTCACCCAGCACACCCTTGAAGAGAACGCAACAAAGCGGAAGCAAGTGGAAAAAGCCATCGATGCCCCGGTCAAGCTGGACGGCAAGGTCAAGCATCTGCTGGAGATCCTGGCCGGGGATCTGGGGCTGGAACGGCTGGCCGCTTCTGTCAACAAACCTCTGGCCGGACTTAAGGTCGCCTGCTACTACGGTTGTCTCCTGACCCGGCCGACCGATGTGCCGAATCTCGACTGCACAGAGGCACCCACCATCATGGAGCGCGTCATCGAAGCGGTCGGCGCCGAAACCGTCGCCTGGAGCCACCGTCTGGAGTGCTGCGGCGCCAACTTCACCCTCTCGCGCCCCGGTGTCGTCATCCAGCTGACCAACGCCATCCTCGACTCGGCCAAAGCGGCCGGTGCCGACTGCATCATGGTCGGCTGTCCCCTCTGCCACGGAAATCTGGATATCCGCCAGAAGGAGATCGAAGGGGTGTACAAAACCAACTACAACCTGCCGGTATTCTACCTGACCCAGCTGGTCGGGCTCTCCGTCGGTCTGGGCTCTGGCAAGCTAGGGCTGGACGCGATGATCGTCAGCCCGATGCCGCTGCTGAAAGAGAAGGGGTTACTGTAGCATGTCAAGAATAGGCGTATTCATCTGCCATTGCGGCGAGAACATATCCCGGACCGTCGATGTGGAGCGGGTTGCGGCCCAGGTCGGCAACATGCCCGGCGTGGCCTTTGCCACCGACTACAAGTACATGTGTTCCGATCCGGGGCAGACTCTGCTCAAAAAAACCATCCAGGAACAGAAACTCTCCCATGTCGTGGTGGCCGCATGTTCACCGCGCATGCATGAAAAAACATTCCGGAAGGCCGTGGAATCGGCCGGCCTGAATCCCTTTCTCTGCGAGATGGCCAACATTCGTGAACACTGCTCCTGGGTTCACGAAAACAGGGAGGAAGCCACCGTCAAGGCGATCGAGATCGTCGGCATGATGGTCGAGCGGGTCAAGAAAAACCGGGTTCTTCCCGCCATCACCGTACCGGTCACCAAACGCTCACTGGTCATCGGCGGCGGCATCGCCGGCATTCAGGCCGCCCTCGATATCGCGGATTGCGGTCACGAAGTCATACTGGTCGAGCGGGAACCATCCATCGGCGGCCACATGGCCCAACTCTCCGAAACCTTCCCGACCCTCGACTGCTCGCAATGCATCATGACCCCCAAGATGGTCGACGTCGCCAACCACCCCAAGATAAAGCTCTACACATTCTCAGAGATTGAACTGGTCGAAGGGTACATCGGCAATTTCCAGGTCACCATCAAGAAAAAGGCCCGCTCCGTCGATGAGGACACATGCACCGGCTGCGGCGTCTGCATGACCAAATGCCCCCAGAAAAAGATCCCCAACAAATTCGATCAGAACATCGGCATGCGTACGGCCATCTACGTCCCCTTTCCCCAGGCGGTGCCGAACACGCCGGTCATCGACCGCGACAACTGCACCTGGTTCAAGAGCGGTAAGTGCGGCGTCTGCCAGAAGGTCTGCGGCCCCGGCGCGGTTGATTTCGAGCAGCAGGACCGCCTGATCGTCGAGGCGGTCGGCGCGATCGTCGTTGCCACCGGTTTCGACCTCTACACGATTGATGAAAAACCGAAAGGCTCCCCGATCAAAGGGTACGGTGAATTCGGCCACGGCAAAATCCCCGACGTCATCGACGGCATGACCTTCGAACGCCTGGCAAGCGCCTCCGGCCCGACCGGCGGCAGAATCCTCCGCCCCTCCGACGGCAAGGAGCCGAAACAGATAGTCTTCATCCAATGCATCGGTTCCCGTGCCCGGGAAAAAGGGATCTCCTACTGCTCCAAGGTCTGCTGCATGTACACCGCCAAGCACACCATGCTCTACCACCACAAGGTGCACGACGGCCAGGCCTACGTTTTCTTCATGGACGCCCGTACCCCGGGAAAAAGCTACGACGAATTCTGGCGCCGCTCGATTGAGGAGGAGGAGGCGGTCTACATCCGCGGCATGGTCTCGCGTCTCTACCAGAAGGGCGACAAGATCGTCGTCATGGGGAGCGATATTGCCGTCGGCGTCCAGGTCGAGATCGAAGCCGACATGGTCGTACTGGCAACCGCGGTTATGCCGCAGAAAGGGGCCGACACCCTGGCCCAGAAGCTGGGGATATCCTACGACAAATATCACTTCTACTCAGAGGCCCACGCCAAACTGCGCCCGGTGGAATGCGCGACCGCCGGTATCTACCTTGCCGGTGCCTGCCAGGGGCCGAAGGATATTCCGGAAACGGTGTCCCAGGCCAGTGCCGCTGCCGCGAAGGTTATGACGCTCTTCTCAAAGGACAAGATGGAGCGGGAGCCGATCGTGGCCCGGGTGCGTGAAGCGGGATGTGTCGGCTGCTTCGCCTGCAAGAAGGTTTGCGCGTATGGCGCGGTGGAGGAAAAGGAGATCCGCGACCGCCAGGGGAATCTGATCAAGGTCGTGGCCTACGTCAACCCCGGCGTCTGCGGCGGCTGCGGCACATGCCAGGCCACCTGTCCGTCGAAATCGGTCGAGCTGGACGGCTATACCGATGAGCAGATCGTCGCGATGATAGAAGCACTGTAAAAACTTTATTACCGCAGAGGGCGCGGAGGAACGCAGAGGAAAACCGAAGAAACCAAAAACAAACGAATTTATTCTGGTTTACCCCAAAATCTTCAACACTTTGATTTTGACTTTCCTCCGCGTTACCCTGCGTCCTCTGCGGTGAATGCATATTAAAGGAAGTTCCATGCACACTGACAAACCCAAACACGCCTTCGAACCAAAAATAATCGCCTTCGTCTGCACCTGGTGCACCTACGCCGGGGCTGACCTGGCCGGCACCAGCCGCATGCAGTATCCGGCCAACGTGCGGGTTCTCAAGTTCCCCTGCACCGGCCGCATCGATCCGGTCTTCATCCTGAAGGCCTTCCAGCAGGGCGCTGATGGAGTACTGGTCTCCGGCTGCCATCCCGGTGACTGCCACTACATCGCCGGCAACTTCCACGCACGGCGCAGATTTGCCGCCTTCCGCAAACTGCTCGAGTTTGTCGGGGTTGACCTTGATCGCCTCCAGTTCTCATGGGTCTCCGCCGCCGAAGGGGGCAAATGGGTCGAAGTTGTCACCGACCTGACCGAAAAGGTCCGGGCCATGGGGCCGATGACCGAGTTCAAGGAGCTGGCGCTGGAAGAACAGTGGTCCGGCGCCATCACCACACCGGAGTTGAAGGAAGCGTATAACTCGATCTAAAGCCATCTCACCGCAGAGGACGCAGAGTGACTCAGAGGAAAGTCAAAATCAAAGTCTTAAAGAGTAGGGTTAGTCCAATATCAATTCGTTTTGCTTTTGGTTTCCCTGGTTATCCTCTGCGGTAAAATAAGGTGTTCATTACATGACTCAACCAATCACATCCATCTACGCCGCCGTCACCGAAGCCATCCGTGCTGAGGCTAAACGCCTCCTTTCCGAAGGGGAGGTTACAGTCATTATCGGCTACGCCGCCGGTCGCCGCACGGGGTCGACCCAGCCGGTTGTGGCTACTGATATCGCCGCCGCTGCAAAACTGATATTTACGCCAGCCTGCGTCAACAACCTGGCTGTCTACCTTACCAAGGCCAAAAAGGAAATTCCCAGGAGCGGCAAGATCGGCATCGTGGTCAAGGGGTGCGACCTGAAGGCGTTGGTCGGACTGATGGGGGAATCGCAGCTCAAGCGCGAAGAGCTCTACCTGATCGGCGTCCCGTGCGCCGGGGTGCTGGGTTCAACGGTTCAACCCGCCGCAGAACTGACAACGGAGACCATCGCCTCCAAGTGCCGCGAATGTGAAGCGCATCTCCCCGCCGGCTGCGACTTTGTACCGAATGTAGCGCTGCCTGCTCAACAGCCGCTGGAATCCACGTACGCGGCCGAGATCGCCCGGTTGGAAGCGTTGACCCCGGCCGAGCGGTGGGCTTTCTGGAAAGAGCAGTTCGGCAAATGCATAAAATGCTACGCCTGCCGTCAGGTCTGCCCGTTCTGCTTCTGCGAACAATGCCTCTGTGACCGGAACAAGCCGCAGATGGTGGAGAGCACCCCCCGTCCGTCCGGCAACACCGCCTGGCACATCGTGCGCGCCATGCACCTGGCCGGGCGCTGCGCCGGCTGCGCCGAATGCGAACGGGTCTGTCCGATGGACATTCCCTTGAATCTCCTCAACCGCAAGATGGCCAAAGAGTTGAAGGAGCTGTTTGACTACGAGGCCGGTTTCGAGGTTAACGAGAAGGGACCACTGGCCAGTTATGACGAAAAGGATGATCAGAGTTTTATAAAATAAACGGCAATAGAACACGGATTGAACGGATTGAACGGATAAAGGCAGATTAAGCTAAGGCTTTGGTTAACCCAAATGCCTCTGCTCAATCTGCCTTTGTTTTTCCGGGGCAAGGCGGGCGAATGATGATTCGCCCCTACGGGTGGGTAGCGGTTGCTGTTTATTGCCGTTTCATTTTCGCTTTTAAGCGATTTATTTAACTCGAGTATTTGTTGTTGTTTCTCTTTGAAGGCTTCGGCATAATCAGA
>VFJM01000429.1 GCA_009886055.1 Geobacter sp.
ATTATTGTCAGCGAAAGTGAATGGACTCCCCCGCCAGCCAAGTATCCGGACGGCACACTCGTCTCCCTCAAAATCGGCATAAATGAAACGTCCTTACAAAATCAGACAAGAGCAGTCGGTGGACGATGGGATAAAGAACAACGAGTTTGGCTTGTACCATACGGATGCATAGCCGGAACGAAGCTGGAAAAGCTTATAGCAGTAGAAACTTCTGCTGATGCCAAAACAGATGAAAGCTTATAGATGTATAAACCCAATGATCGGCAAAAAACCCGGAAGTTTATATCAGTATAAACTTTGTATGTTTATAGATATATAAACTTGTTTATACAGCTATAAGCTTGCTTCTACATATATAAACCCGGTTCTAACCGGTGATTAACGAGTTGGCAACAAGAAAAAGAATTAATTATGAAATAAAAGCAATAGGTGAGCGCATAAGTACTGGGATAATGGTGAGCGATGATGAAGAATGCAAAATATATTCATGCCTTTACATTGGGAATATTAGTCATTGTATCAAATATTTCCGCTGCCTTTTTAAATAATTCTAGCTACCAGTTTGGTAAAAGTGCGGTCATCACTGAGTTTTCTGGATACACCATAACTTTACTAATCTTGTCGGGCCTGATAATGGGATATTTATCCGATTTGTCGTTATTATTCATTTTTTTTACAACTATAACAACAATGGGTACTTTAGCTTTTGCGGAGCTGGCAATTAACAAATATCTGCACAGTCTATTGCCTTTTGAAGCTATTACAGGTTGGCCCTATGTGGCGGTTTATGTAGTGATTGGAGCGTATGTTTCAAGATTTTTGCAGAAAATAAATGGTAAGAAAACCAAAAGAATATAGTGGAACAAAAACCATGCAGGGGAACCTTTGGGGACGCCCTTCAGATATTCACATTTGAGGAAAAGTGATGTCCCAACTTGCACTTGGACCGTGTCCGGGCGAAAAGGCTGCCCGGCAGGTCAAGTGCGGCCCCGTTGAGCAAAAAAGGAAATAGAATCAATGAAGTTTCTTGCAGTGATAAATGTTTTGCTTTGGTCAGTATTCCTCTGGATGGACAGAATATGGAATGATTTTCAATCAGAAGCTGTCGCAAGAAGAGATGGAATTTATTACGGCGACTGGTTTGGCCCCTTGTCTTATTTCCGCCCCAAGATTTTGTTTTTATCATATGCTACAACTTTAGTTCTCGCGGTCATGATCTTCTATTCAAAGAAGAAAGGGACGAAGACTTAATCTAGCCGTATCTGCCCCCGAGAAATAGTCGTGTCGCCACAATGGCGAACAGATTATAGTAAGCCCAAAGGAGAAGCAAAATGCCCACAATATCAATGTTCTTTGGTATTATTATCAGGATGTTCTATCGCGACAATCAACAGCACGACCTGCCCCATATACACGCTGAGTATCAAGGTGAGGTTGCAGTCTTCGCCATAGAGGACGGCAGGATTCTTGACGGGTCACTGCCATCTCCGAAGCGGAAGCTTGTCGAAGCGTGGATTGAAATTCATAGGGATGACTTGTTTGCTGATTGGCAACTGGCTGTTTCTGGAGAAACCGTTTTCAAAATAAGAGGACTAGAATAATGAGAAGAATTAATACCGTTAAAGCGAACGATGACTGGACACTTGAAGTCGCCTTTAATGACGGCGCAGAGCGCCGGTATGATGTAAAACCGCTTCTCGAATGTGAAGCATTCGCAGGGCTCAGAAATATCGAGATTTTTCGGCGTATTCATAACGGCGGCTATTTCGTTGAATGGGACAATGAAGCTGACTTAAGTGCCGATACTTTGTACCTTGAAGGAAAATCCGTTCTGCACTGATTCCGCTTCACAATCAATCCCAACTCTGAAACAGATGCCCAACCCGCGGCGGCACGCGGTCTTCGCTCCGCTCCGCCGGTGCGCCTCATACACGTTGAACGAAACAAGAAAATGAGACTAAAGAATGCCTGACTTTGTGAGTTACGTCCCCATAATCATTATCGTCATTGGAGTGGCATGGGCCATCCGCAAATTGGGAACAACCAGAGGGGTCAAGTCTCAACTTCTGACAAAAGCAGAAGCAATGAACCGACAGGTGTCATAAGTTGAGACTTGACCCTCATTTCTTCTCAATCTAGATGACACCGTTTTGGGTTATCAGCTTATTGCTGGCGCTGGTTTTAACTTAAATAAAAATGTAACCATTGACCTATCTTACCGCTTACAAGGTGCTGTTTCTGATCTTGAAAAAGACGGTGAAAAACTTTTATACTTAAGTAGCAGCATACTTGGCGGCGTCAGATTTAACTTTTAGAGAGAAAGAGTTAAGCTTCTAATATTTTCAGAAAGAAACGGGGAACCGCTAAAAAGGCGGCTCCCCGTTTTGCTACTTTGGCAGGTTTATTATCGTTCTTGACGTTCATAGCGTTGTTGTGTACCATACACACTATGAATAGCCGAGAGTTTATACGAATGTTAGAAGAAGATGGATGGGAACTTCGAGGCGTCAGGGGCTCCCACCACATCTTCACTCATGCAGTTAAGCCCGGACATATCAGCGTAATGCACCCTAAACATGATCTTGGAAAAGGTCTTGTACACAAACTTTTGAAACAAGCCGGACTGAAATAGGAGGTTAGCCATGAAATACCCTATAGCAATTGAACCTGGAGATGATACCCACGCTTTTGGTGTAGTTGTCCCTGATCTTCCCGGTTGTTTTTCTGCCGGTGATACTCTGGAAGAAGCTATAGACAACTCAAAAGAAGCAATAGTTCTTTGGATGGAAACCGTTGTAGAAGACGGCCTTGCTGTCCCGGAACCTTCTTCTATGGCTCGCCTTACCGCTGATCCCGAATTTTCCGGTTGGTTATGGGCTGTAGTAGAGATAGACGCTGCTATACTGGACTCCAAAACTGAGCGGGTTAACATCAGTGTCCCTCGCCGCGTACTTGCTATGATTGACCGATATGTTTTAAATCATGGTGGCACACGTAGCGGATTTTTGGCAAATGCCGCACTTGATAAAATTATGCATGTATCAATTCTCAGCCCTTCCCCACTGCCTCCATCAGCTTGTCATCTAACCGAAAACAAAGAAATGTCCTGCGGCAGCACCGGTCGTCGGAAAAAACCCGCCGCCGGTGTGCCTTATGGCGTTGGAAACGGACACACATCAGATTAATTGGAGAAATTCGTGCGAGAAAAAGACATAGAAAATCTAGTTGCGCAGTACCCGGATGATTTTTTTTCAAAAGAGCAGTTGAAGCTCATTTCTCAACAATATGTTGTTGAAGGAAAGCGGTTTGACATTCTGTTTGAAGACAAGCATCACAGAAAAGTTATTGTAGAAATCAAGCTTGGAATATTATCGCGGGAGGCCTCTGGACAGATAGTTGAGTACTACGGTTTGTTGAAAAGCAAATTCCCAGACGATCTGATTGAATTGGTGTTAATTGCAAATGTAATACCATCAGAAAGAAGGATATTTCTAGAACGAATGGGTATTGATTGTGTAGAACTCAGCCTGACCAAGCTTCTTGAAGTTGCCGACAAGCATAATTATATAATCCCTGAAATTAAACTCAAAAGCGAAATATGCCTTAGGGCAGTGGATCAGGGAGAAAATTTGGGCATCAAAAAAGAAACTTCCGTCTGGATATATCAAGCAAACCCTAAATTATACGATGTATTAAATGCCCTTTCAGATGAAAAACTTACAACGATCCACTGGCAGGTCAATCAACATAAAAACGAAATTAAAAAAGGTAGTATCGGAATAATTTGGATGTCTGGTTGCGATTCTGGCATTTACGCAATTACACGTATTATAACTGACCCTTACATTGCTGAAGAATCGCCTGAAGATAGTAGGTATTGGATTGATGAAACGAAAAAAATGGAGGGGGCACGTCTTCGTGTGAAAATGGAAATTGAGATCAGATTATCCAACAGACCTCTATTCCGCAGTGAACTCAAAGAAGTAAGTGGGCTTGAAAACCTGAGTATTTTGAAACAGCCACAAGGAACAAATTTCCCTGTCACAGATGAAGAATGGAAAATCATCTCAAGCCTTATGAAACAACAGATTGACTAATTACCCTGAAAGGGTTATTTTAAATTATGGAAAAACGGCGACCACACTACGACCTTAAAGCAATCCTTGCACAGATGACTTGTGTTGAGAATATGAATCTGACAATGTCTGCTCAACAGGGAATCAGAGTCGCTGGAATGACACGAAAGGAAGCCCTTGAGGTGATGAATCAGCTCTCAGCCACCAATTTTTATAAGAGCATGACTACACACCAGAGTCATCGAGTTTGGCAGGATGTTTATCATGCAAAATGGCGAGAAAAATTACTGTATGTGAAGTTTCAACAAGCAGGCGAGTATTTCGTAGTATCTTTCAAGGAGTTATAACCATGAAATCAAAATGGAATAATAAACAATGCCCACTATGCTTGGATGGCACATTGCATGAAGGAAGCCAGACAAAAGCCTTGGAATACCGAGGTCGTAAATATGAATCGACAATACATGGAGCTTTCTGCGATCACTGTCATGATGGGTTTC
>VFJM01000001.1 GCA_009886055.1 Geobacter sp.
CCAGCAGGCTTTTCTCCGAGGCAGTCCCGCTGCCGGCGAGGTTGTAGGCGGTGCCGTGATCGACGGAGGTGCGGATGATCGGCAGTCCGAGGGTGATGTTTACCCCGTCGTCGAAGTGCAGCATCTTGAGCGGGATCAACCCCTGGTCGTGGTACATGGCCACCACGCCGTCATAGAGCCCTTGCTGGGCAAAGTGGAACAGGGTGTCGGCCGACAGCGGTCCCTCGGCATCGATCCCCTCCTGCCGTGCCGCATGTATTGCCGGTCCGATGACCTCAGCTTCCTCGGTACCGAACTTCCCCCCCTCGCCGCAATGCGGGTTGAGAGCCAGTACTGCGAGCTTCGGCGACCCTTTCCCGGTCAGACGCGCGACCCCTTCTGCCGTGATGCGGATGGTCTTGAGCACCTGATCGAACGTCACCAGGCGTGGGACATCGGCCAGCGCCTCATGAATCGTAACCAGGCTGACCCGCAGTATATCCCCGGCCAGCATCATGATGAAATTATCGGTCCCGCACAATTCGGCCAGCAGCTCGGTATGGCCGGGATAGTCGTGGCCGGCCCGGTGCATAGCTTCCTTGCTGATCGGAGCGGTTGCCATCGCAGCAACCTCGCCGTCGAGGCAGAGTTCCGCCGCTCGGCAGATGTAGCGGTAGACCGCATCACCTGCCGCAACCGACGGTGCGCCGTACACCATGTCAGTTTCCGCCAGGCGCGAAAGCGCCAGCAGGGGAACAGTGCCGACCGGAACCGCCCGCGCATCCCCGGCAGCGGCTATCTCGCGGATCTTCAGAGTGGAGCCGCAGACGGAAAGCGCACGCTCCAGTGCCGACTTGTCGCCGATCACCAGCGGTACGCAAATTTTCGCGACTTCCGGAGCCTGCAACGCTTTTATGATGATTTCCGGGCCGATCCCGCAGGGGTCTCCCATGGTGATGGCGATTATCGGTAGATTCGGCATATCGGTTACCCTTCCTTGAGCTCCGCCACAGCCAGGGTGACATTTGCGGATTTGACCTTTTTCAACAATAGTCTCCCACCACCGGAGGCCAGAATCGCGGCAGGCTCTGCGACACCGGCGACACCAACCGCCGCCAGGGCATGTTCCGAGGGGGGCGAGGGAAAGGCGACCTGGTTCAGTTCATCGCTCTCAAAACAGCGGAGCGGAACCCCCAGCCGCCCTGCAAATTCTACCAGTCCCGCTTCATTGCGCTTGGCCGCTACCGAGGCGATGCAGCAGACGCTTTTCGGGGAGAGGAACAGCCGTTTGAGGTGCTGCGATACAAGCGTTTCGATCTCATCAGCCGGTGTGCCGCGATTGCAGCCGATGCCGAGCACCAGATTGCGGGGGCGCAGGATAAGCAGCTGTTCCGGATTGATCTGCTGCGGCAGGTGACGATTGGTGACTGACAGGAAGCCACGAGCCGTGCTCCCCACCGCCTCGGCGAGGGTTTCATGAAAAACGACTTTCCCCCGCCCATGCAGCCAGCTGCGGGTCTGCCCGGTCGGGTCAACAACGGCAATCTCTTCGTTATCGAGCAGCAGGGTGTTGAGACTCTTGACGCGGCTGATATCATCAATGATCCACCCCTGCTCCTTGGCCAGCATGTCGAAGGAGGGGAGATCGTTGGCATCGGTGGCGGTGGTGACCACCGCCCGTGCACCGGAGGCGAAGGCGCAGCGCTCGGCCAGTTCGTTGGCGCCCCCGAGATGCCCGGAAAGGAGCGAAATGGCGAACCTGCCGGCATCATCCATTACCACCACCGCCGGGTCGGTCTCCTTCGACTCAAGCAGTGGTGCGATCAGCCGTACCACGATGCCGGTTGCCATGATCAGCACGAAACCGTCGTACTTCTTCCAGAGCGAGGCGATCAGAGCCTTCAGTTCAGCCGGTTCGAACCGATTGCAGCCACTGCCGCCCTGACCGGCGTATCGGCTGGATACGTAGAATTCAAGGCCTGCCATGGTGGTGCAGAGCCTCTGACCCAGCCGGGCTCCCCCTCTGGTTATGGCGACTACGGCGATGCGCATCTCAGGCGACATGCCCTTCCCGGAAGCCGTGTGAAAATTTGCCGTCGTACAGCAACGACTTGGACTTGAGCCCTTGACGGCGGGCGGCCAGTACATCGCCGACGATGATCAGCGCCTGGCGGTCGATGCCTGCCTGGTGCACTTTTTCGACGAGTTCGGACAGAGTGCATTGAATAATCAGTTCGTCATCCCATGAGGCCCGGCAGACGACCGCCGCAGGGGTGGAGGACGTATAGGCGCCCTGCAGCAGCTGGTCAACGACCTTCTCGACCATGCCGACCGAAAGGTAGATCACCATGGTGGCGCCGAGTTGGGCAATGGCGTGCAGTTGCTCTCGCTCAGGTACCGGGGTACGCCCTTCGATACGGGTGATAATGACCGTCTGGGAAAGCTCCGGCAGGGTCAATTCCTGTTTGAGCACGGCCGCCGCGGCGAAGGCGCTGGTTACGCCCGGCACGACCTGATACTCGATCTCCAGCCGGTCGAGCGCCTCCATCTGTTCCTGAATGGCCCCGTAGATGGACGGGTCGCCGGTGTGCAGCCGGACGACGCTCCGTCCCGACGCCGTGGCATCCGTCATGACGGTTATGACTTCAGGGAGCGTCATCCCGGAGGAATCATAGACATCGGCCCTGGCTGCATAGAGTTGCACCAGCTTCCGGTCCACCAGGCTGCCGGCAAATATGACGACATCGGCGTGCCGCAGCAGGCGCGCGCCGCGGATAGTGATAAGATCGGCCGCACCCGGACCGGCGCCCACAAATGATA
>VFJM01000178.1 GCA_009886055.1 Geobacter sp.
GCCACGTTCTCGCGGAAATGCTCCACCACGATCTGCACCTTCTGGCTGATGTTGTAGGGGTGCAGCCGCACCCAGCGCATAATCCCTTTGAGCGCCTCGTCACGCTCCACCTCTGTATGGTCCAGTTCCTTGCCGCCGGTAGCCAGTTTGAAAGCCAGATTATAGGGGGTGTAGTTCTTCAGCACATCCAGGATAAAGCCCTCTTCGATAGCCTGGCGCATGGAGTAGACATGGAAGGCAGCCGGGAGGTTGTCTTTGCTGGCGGGTAGATCAGGATTCGGGCGTCTGCCGAACAGCTCCAGGGTTTTGGACTTGGGGGTGGCGGTAAAGGCCACGTAGGTAATACCGGCATCGTTGGCCCGTGCCGACATCTGGGTAGCCAGAATGTCCTCG
Source organism: Geobacter sp. (assembly GCA_009886055.1). Classification (GTDB taxonomy): domain Bacteria; phylum Desulfobacterota; class Desulfuromonadia; order Geobacterales; family Pseudopelobacteraceae; genus JACRCG01. Next base: position 394 of record VFJM01000178.1, read on the forward strand.
GTGCTGACCTCGCCGCCATCCTCCAGCTCCTTGAACTCCTCGGCGGTCAGTACCGCCTTCAGTTTGGAGGCTGCCTCACCGGTCTGGGAACTGTGGGCCTCGTCGGCTATCACCGAAAAGCGTTTCCCCTGAGTTGCCGCCAGCTCCTGCACCGCCTTGAGGGCAAAGGGGAAGGTCTGGATTGTGCAGACCACAATCTTCTTGCCGCCGGAAAGCGCCTTGGCCAGTTCGCCGCTCTTGCTGTCACTTCCGCCTTTGATGGTGGCGACAACCCCGGCGGTGCGCTCAAAGTCGAAGATCGCTTCCTGTAATTGGTCATCCAACACCGTGCGGTCGGATACTACCAGCACCGAATCGAACATCTTTGTGTGGTTGGCATCGTGGAGATCGGCCAGGAAATGGGCTGTCCAGGCGATGGAGTTGGTCTTGCCCGAACCGGCGGAATGCTGGATCAGGTATTTATGCCCGGCACCTTCGGCAAGTACCGTTGCCAGCAGCTTGCGGGTGGCGTCCAGCTGATGAAAACGGGGAAATACCATGCCGGTGATCTGTTTCTTCCTGTCACGCTTGGTCACTAGATAGCGGCCAATGATCTCCAGCCAGCTCTCCCGCTCCCAGACCTGCTCCCATAAATAGGCCGTGCGGTGCCCCTGCTCGTTGGGTGGATTACCAGCCGCACCGTCATCTCCCTGATTGAAGGGAAGGAAGCTGGTTGCCGCTCCTTGCAGTTTGGTAGTCATCATCACTTCGGAGTTGCTGACCGCAAAATGGACCAGCGCCCCACGAGGGAAATCAAGAAGCGGATCGGCTGTAGATTGCCCTTTTGGCCGGGGGTGTCGGTCGAAACGGTATTGATCCACCGCATCCTGCACCGACTGGGTAAAGTTGCTCTTCAGCTCCACCGTAGCCACCGGGATGCCGTTCAGGAACAGCACCAGATCAATGGAGTTCTCATTGTGAACAGAATATTTTACCTGGCGAATCACCCGCAGGCGGTTAGCGGCGTACTTGGCCTGCAGGTAGGGGTTCATGGCCAGGGCAGGTTTGAACTGGGCCAGTTGCAGCGGTTGGCGCAACCCCAGCAGCTCAACACCATGGCGCAGCACGTTCAGGGTGCCCCGGTCGTCAAGCTGTTTGCGGATGCGATCCAGCAGTGTTGCTTCCGCCGCCGCGCCCTGATTCTTGGTCAACGTCTCCCATGCCTTGGGCTGGGTGGCCTGTACCCAGGCGATGACATCGGCAGGGAACAGGGCGTGGCCACATGAGTAGCTGGCTGCGTCACCTTCGGCATACAGCCAGCCGTTGGCGGACAAGTGGTTGCAGAGGTCGTTCTCGAAGTTGATTTCTTTGTGGAGGTCGCTCATAGAATCCTCAAAACTCTGACAGGTCGGACAAGTCGGACTGGTCCGA
>VFJM01000105.1 GCA_009886055.1 Geobacter sp.
AATGTCATCGGCAAGATTGCTGCCGGTATCGCCGATGATATGCTCACCACGACGGTCATGGCTACCAAAGCCCCGGTGCTGTTCGCTCCGGCAATGAACGTCAACATGTTCACCAACCCGATCTATCTGGAAAACGAACAGAAACTGCGCTGCTTGGGATATCTGTTTGAGGCACCGGTCTGCGGCAGTCTGGCATGCGGTTGGGAAGGGGACGGTAAGCTGGCCGCGCCGGAAACCATATTTGAGAGTGCTGTCGCGGCACTGACTGAAAAAGATTTGGCCGGTCGAACGATACTGATCACCGCCGGGCCGACCCGTGAGGAGATTGATCCGGTCCGTTATATCAGCAACCACTCCTCCGGCAAGATGGGTTATGCCCTGGCGCGTGCAGCGCGGCGGCGGGGAGCGCAGGTGCTTTTGATCAGTGGTCCGACAGCTCTGGCCAAACCGGATGGCGTAACGGTTGTCACGGTTACAAGCGCGGTCGAGATGCAGGGTGAAGTCATGGCGCGTGTGGCGGCATGTGATGTGGTCATCAAGGCGGCGGCGGTGGCTGATTATCGTCCGCTGGTGAGAAACAGCACGAAGATCAAGAAAAACGCCGATTCAGCAACGATCGAACTGGTTAAAAACCCCGATATCCTGGCAGGGCTTGGGAGCATGAAGCAGCGTCCGTTTCTTGTCGGATTCGCCGCCGAGACCGATGCGCTGGCTGAAAATGCGGCAAAGAAGCTGATTGAGAAGAATCTGGATATGATAATTGCCAATGATGTCAGTCAGGCGGATGCCGGTTTCAATGTGGATACGAACCGGGCGCTACTGTTTTTCAAGGATGGCAGCAGCTGTGACTGCGCGCTGATGTCCAAGGACCAGTTGGCCGGAACGATTCTTGACCATGTCGTAGCGCGGCTGGCGGAACGCTGAGGACCGAAGCGGCAGTCGCGTTTTGTCTTGACTTGACTGTATGAAAGTACTACGTTTTTGATGTTTCTAACCCATGCGGAGGTATCATCCGTGGCCATAATCCTCGGCGCCGGTATCGTTGTTAAGCTTGTCCTCTTATTGCTGCTTACCTTTTCGATCATTTCCTGGGCCATCATTCTGTTCAAATTTTTTCAGGTTCAGCGCGCTAAGAACGAATCCGAGCGGTTCATGGACTTTTTCTGGAAGTCAAAGCGATTCGACGCAATCGCCTCTCAGGTCGACCGTTTTGCCAACTCTCCCCTGACGGTATTGTTCAACGAGGGGTACAGCGAGCTGAAAAAAGTTGTCGAGACGGACAGCAAGAGCGCCGGCAGTGCTCTCAGTACCGATCTGGGAGGAGTGGAAAATGTCACCCGTGCCCTGCGGCGTGCAACGAATTCGGAGATAACCCGGCTTGAAAAGTATCTGACATTCCTCGCCACAACCGGCTCCACATCCCCCTTCATCGGCTTGTTCGGCACCGTCTGGGGTATCATGACCGCCTTTGAAGGGATCGGCAAGACCGGTTCCGCCTCGCTGGCCGTTGTCGCGCCCGGCATTGCCGAGGCGTTGATTGCTACCGCCATCGGCTTGGTCGCGGCCATCCCGGCTGTCATGGCTTACAACCACTTCCAGCACAAAATCCGCGTACTGATAAATGAGATGGACAGCTTCACCACGGAATTTCTCAATATCGTACAGCGCAATATCGCGGGGAAATAGATCATGGCTATGGGAGGACAGAACAACAATCGCGCGGTGATGGCCGAGATTAACGTTACGCCGCTGGTGGATGTCATGCTGGTGCTGCTGGTTATCTTCATGGTGACCGCACCGATGATGCAGCAGGGGGTGCAGGTCAACCTCCCTAAGGCTGATACCAGGGCTATGACTCCGGCCGAAGAGTCAGTTGTCGTCTCCGTTGACAAGAACGGCAAAGTCTTTATCGACAAAGAGGAGGTCCCGGCGGGAGACCTGCGCACGCGGCTTTCAACCCTGTTTGCCACCCGCGCCAAAAAAGAGGTGTTTTTGAAGGCTGATGCCGGAGTGCCGTACGGTGAGGTCGTGCGAACCATGGCCGATATCAAGGGGGCCGGTATCGAACGCCTCGGCATGGTAACGGAACCGGCTGCAAAATAATGGGCTCCCGGGTTTCAAGAATTGACACCGGTGCCGGTGTCAGTTTCATCGCTTCGGCCGTCATTCACCTGGCGGTTTTTTTATTGCTGACATGGTGGGGGGTGTTCTTTCCGCCGCACCGGGCGATTCAGGAAACATATTATGTGGATGTGGTTAACCTGCCTGCGGCCAATCCCCGTTCAGGCAGTTCCGCACAAAAGCCGGGTGACGCCGGTGCTGTGCCTCCCCCTGCTCCGGCGCCTCCGATGGCGGTGCCTTCCCCTCCCAGGCCAGCGCCAAAAAACCTCACCAAGGGTGTAAAACCGACGGATCCGCAAGAATCTGCAGAGACGGAATCAGCATTTGCTGAACGGATGGCAAAGCTGGAGAGGAACAGCGAGTCCCGGCGCGAAGAAAGCGTTCTTGAAAAGTTACGGAGTAAAGTGAAAGCCGGCAGCGGCACCAAAATCGGTACACCGGGAGCTGGCGGTGCCGAGGCCGGCAGCCGCTACGCGGATTACATTAAATCACGGCTGGAAGATGCGTTGAAGGTGACGAACAGCTACACCACCAAAAATCCGGAAGTGGCAGTGCGACTGACAATCGGGGCAGATGGGCGGCTTTTGCGGATAAATATCGAGCGCAGCAGTGGCGATGCGGCATTTGAACTCGCAGTCAGGAGGGCAATCGATCTGGCCAGCCAAAAATTCACCGCACCTCCGAACCGCACCCCTTTTGAAAACGGCTTTATTTTCAAGCCGAAAGGCATCTCAAACGGCACCTCTCGATAATACTATGGGTACATTATGAAAATATTCCTGCTCGTTCTGCTCCTTGTTGTCCCGCCAGCTGCCCTGTATGCTCAATCCGGCTATATTGAGGTTACCGCTCCCGGAAATCGTCAGCTGAAGCTGGCGGTTGTCCCCCCGCGCTCGCTTGATGTACCCGTCAATTCAGAATCAGCCAAACTGGTTTCGGATGTAATCGCGTATGATATGAATATGTCTGGTGTTGTCATTGCAGAAAACCGTTCGCAGCTGCCGTTCGCCAAAGATATATCGCTGGCCGATGTTGATTTTGCACCGTGGCAAAGTGCCGGTTTCGATCTGCTGGTTCGGGGTGAATACAGCCTTAAAGATGAACGGCTGACCGTCGAGTTTCGCCTTTTTGATGTTATCAACCGCAAATTGATTACTGCAAAGCGTTATCTCGGCGCAGCAAAGGATCTTCGCCGTTTCAGTCACTCGTTTGCTGATGAAATAATGCGCGCGATGACCGGCGAAAAGGGTGTATTCACTACCAAGATAGCCTACGTATCGACCAAAACGGGCAATAAGGAAATCTACGTCATGGATTGGGATGGCCATAATCCGCTCCCCTTGACGAAAAACGGCTCAATCAACCTGAACCCGGATTTTTCTCCTGATGGCCGCGAGATCATCTTCACGTCATACAAACGCGGTAATCCGGATCTGTATCGGCGCTCCCTGTCCAATACGGCAGAGGTTCCTCTCTCCAGTCGCAAAGGGCTTAATTTCACCGGCAGCTGGTCACCGGATGGCAATAAAATTGCCCTTGCTCTCAGTAAGGATGGTGATGCCGAGATATATACCCTGGATAAGGACGGCACTCATCCAACCCGTTTGACTATCAATCCTGCTCTCGATTTCTACCCGTCCTGGTCACCGGATGGCAAGCAGATCGTATTTGTCTCTGATCGTCTGGGGAAACCGCAGATATTTGTCATGAATGCCGGTGGCGGCGAAGTCAGGCGACTGACAACAGCCGGTAACTACAACGTCAATCCACGCTGGTCTCCAAAGGGTGACAGAATTGCGTATTCGAGAATGACCAATGGGGGCTTCAACATATTCACCATCGCCCCTGACGGCACTTCGGATACTCAACTCACGTTTGACGGCAGTAACGAAAATCCTTCCTGGTCTGCCGACGGCCGTTTCATCTGTTTCAGCTCGAAGCGGGGCAGTGGTGCCGGGGTGTATGTCATGCGCACCGATGGGAGCGGACAGACAAAAGTTTCACAAGGGAAGGGGATGTACTTTCAACCGGTCTGGTCGGTCCATTAAAAACGTGCAAATACTCGATTACGAAGGTGTTTGTACATTAAATGTTGCAAAACTAACGTTGTTATGTATAATCACCCATATTTGATTTTTCAAGGCATCGTGCCTCATCTTATGCAGAACAGGAGCTTGGTATGAAAAAAAGTTTGGTAACATTGTTGGCGGGCATCAGTATGGCCGCATTGCTTTCTGGCGGTTGTGCAAACAAGGAATCGGTAAAAAAGGAAGAGGCCGTTGTGCCGGCAGTTTCGACCGCAAAGGTAGAGCCTGCCAAGCCGGTTGAACAGGCCAAGCCGGTTGAACAGGCTAAACCGGTTGAAGAGGTCAAGCCGGCACAAGAAGATGCGAAGATAGCAGCTAAAACGTCTGCTGCTGAAATCAAATTCGAAACCGTTTATTTTGATTTTGACAAATCGGATCTTCGTCAGGATGCCCGTGATGTCCTTACTAAAAACGCCGAAAACATCCTTAAATCAATGGCAGCGGCTAAGATCAAGATCGAAGGGCATTGCGATGAGCGCGGTTCCGCCGAGTACAACATGGCACTTGGCGAGCGCCGTGCCGCGTCTGCCCAGAAATATTTGACAACCCTTGGTGTCAAAGCTGAAAACCTTTCGATTATCAGCTATGGCAAAGAAAAACCGGCTGTCAATGGAAGTGATGAAGCCGCCTGGGCAAAGAACAGACGTGCTGAGTTTGTAGTCGTAAAATAGCAACCTGTTTTCTGCCGTTACTTCTGACCACACCGGATGTGCCGCACATGGCCCCGGTGTGGTTTTTTTGTATCATGAACGATTTTTTTTCTGAATTACTACCCGGCTCAAGTTCGAGCTGTTACGCGGAACTTGACAAACCCTCCGTATTTTGCAATAGTTTGCCGCCGTTTTTAAGGCTATGCTACTTACTATCCAGCACGCGGAGATGATACATCATGGCGACAAAAACCAAAGCAACAAAAGAAACTGTACCGAAAGGCGCAAAAGCGGCATCGCCCCTACCGGCACCAGAGAAAAAGGGCGTTGCCAAAACCGAGAATACTGTTACACCCCAGCAAGCAACGCCTACTGAAGTTCCCAAATCGGCCAAGAAGACCCTTCCAGAGGTGAAGGCTGCCGTTCTACAGGACCCCCCCCAAGCCCCGCCGGTTGCGAACCAGGATCAAAAATGGCAGGAAATCAGGTTGATTCTTGAAAAACTGAAAGAAGATACCCTCCGCGAGATTCGAAAATCGGTCAAGAACGGCACTGAAGCGGTTGCAGCAATCGAGCCCGGCGGCGATATTTATGATCAGGCGTCATCCGAACGCGATCGTGAGCTTGGTTTGTTGCTTGGTGATCGGGAACGTGAAAAGATTCACAGTATCGATGAGTCGTTGCTGCGCATTGATGAGGGCGAGTATGGTATTTGTGAGGAGTGTGATGAGGACATCCCTCTAGGAAGACTCAAAGCGATGCCCTTTACCCGCCATTGTGTGAAATGCAAGTCTGAACTTGAAAAGCTGCAGGCACAGACCAAGCGGGTGGAGGAGGAGCGGGCCTACCGTGAAATTCCGCTCGGAGCCGATGAGGAGGAGTCCTGATCGGATTTTGTTCCGGATAGCAGCATCAGAGCTCTCAGCAGCATCCCCCTCCTGATCAGCATGGCATCGTGCGGACAGAGTTCACGACAGCACCAGCAGCGAATACAGCGCGCATTGTCAACCGACAGCGCGCTGTTTTGTATGGTGATCGCTCCCGGAGGACAGGCGTCGCGGCAGATGCCGCATAACACGCACTTCTCCCGATCGGCTGCCGGATATAAGGTGAGATGGCTTTTAAGTGCTTTTGCAAGGAACGGCGGTAGCCCGAATTGAACATCCAGACCTGTGGGTAGCCTGAAGCGGGTTTCAGGAATGGTGTCAACCGGTATGCCGCAGAGCACGATGTCCTCAGCCAATGCTCCCGGGAGTCCCATGCTGACCGCCTCACGTTCAATATACAGCAGGTCGGCAGGGATTCCCGCCAGCCTTCCCGCGATCACGTCAACCGCCACCGGATTTGCTCCGGCGATCAAGAGTCCTAGTTTGATCGGGTCGCCGTTGCCCGGCCCGTTTCCCTCCATGGCGTTGACCGCGTCGACAATGTTCAGAGCGGGCTTCTTGAGCTGATATATTTCCAGCAGCAGCCGTGCAAATAACTGCCGTGAACTTCCCGCCTTCAAATGCCAGCCCGCTTTTTCCGCTCCGACCACCGCCCCGAACAGGTTTTTGACCGCACAGGTCATCGTCATCATTTCATGCGTTTTCAGCTTGGGAAGGTTGATGATCTTATCGGCCTCGTAATAGGGGCGAGCCAGACGAATAGAGCGAAATGTGCCGTTCCCCCGCAGTTCTACCGCCTCGCTGAATTCAACAAGAGCGGCACCGCTCGCACGCGCCGCCTCAAAAATCCCGCATTTGTCCGCAACCCGCAAAAACCGGCCGATACCGGGGCTGTCGCCAATCAGTACAATCCCGCCGGCCTCTCTAACAAGCTCGGCCACGACCCGTACCAGGGCCGGGTGTGTGGTGACGGCCTTATCAGGTTCTTTTGCAGAGAGCATATTCGGTTTAAGCAATACCCGATCGCCTCTGCTGATATACGCAGAGAGACCTCCCAGCGGTTCGAGCAGTTTGATCACGGCTTGCCGCAGAGTTGAAAGTTCATATCCGGCAGAGGTGGCAATTGATACAGTTTCCACAAAAAGTCCTTATTGAATTGAAATCTGCAGAATTTCATACAAAAAAAGGGGATGGCCGAAGCCATCCCCACTATAGCACAATCAACAGCAATACAAAGTATCAGTGATCGATCGCTTTGGCCATGCCAAGGCCGGTGTTCTGGCGGACATAAACCTCGTCAAACATCTCTTCAGCACGCTTGCTTGGGAACAACAGGCATCCCAGTATAGCGGCAATGAAGCCGAGCGGGATTGAGATGATACCCGGGTTCTTCAATTTCAGGATCGGCTCTCTCAGACCCATGATGGATGTGCCGTCCTTACCCAAAACGTCTTTCTGTGCCTTGGCGAGTGCTTTGGCGTCTTTTTCTTCAAGTGCTGTCCCCGGAGGAAGGGCAGCCTGCTTCTTCTCCATGGCGACAATAACCTTCTGTGCGCCGGCAGCGACTACTTTGGGATAGGTCATGTTAGGTGAAACCATGACCAGGCCGATGGAGGCGATCGTACCAACCACCAGGCCGGAAATGACACCGGCGGTGTTGAACTTGCGCCAGAACAGCGACAGCACGACGACCGGCAGGTTCCCGGAAGAGGCCACGGCAAAGGCCAGGGCTACCAGATGGGCAACGTTGGCTTTTTCGGCCAAAAGCCCGATGCCGATGCCGACAGCTCCGACAACCAGCGATGTGATGCGGGCAGCCATGACCTGCTCATGCTGGTCGGCATGGCCGTCCTTGATGACGTTAACATAGATGTCGTGGGCGATGGCGGCAGAAGCAGCCAGAACCAGACCGGAAACAACCGCCAGGATGGTGGCGAAGGCAACCGAACAGAGGAAGGCCAGGAAGATATCGCCGAGGATCGGAGAGATATCAGCACCCAGTTGTTGTGCCAGCATCAGGGTGGCCATGTTGCCGCCCGGGTCAACCGAGATGATACCCTGTGGGGTCAGGTTGATGGCGGCGCCGAAACCGAGCAGGGTGGTCAGAACATAGAAGCCGCCGATGATGAACATGGCGATGATGACGGACTTACGTGCGGCCTGTGCGGTCGGCACGGTGAAGAAGCGCATCAGGATGTGCGGCATACCGGCGGTACCCAGAACAAGGGCCATACCGAGGGAAATCTGGTCGAGCGGTGCTTTCATGAAGAGGCCCGGCTCAAGGAATCGCTGGCCTGCATCTATGCCGTTAAGCACAATCCCGTCTTTCAGCACCAGCTTGGAAACATGATCCTGGATATCAGGGCTGTTGACGATCTGGTCGAAGAAGAAAAGCGGATTGAAGCCGGCCTTGGCCAGAACCAGTACCGACAGCAGGAAGGCGCCCGACATGAGCAGTCCGGCCTTGATGATCTGGACCCAGGTGGTAGCGGTCATGCCGCCGAAGACGACATAACCGACCATCAGAATGCCGACGCCGATGATGGCGGTTTTGTACGGTACTCCAACCAGAAGAGCCATCAGCTTGCCTGCGCCGACCATCTGGGCGGTCAGGTAGAATGTGGAAACGGCCACGGTCGAGATGGCTGCTACGGCGCGGACCGGTTTGGGATCGGTACGGAAGGAGAGGATGTCTCCCAGGGTGTACTTGCCGGCGTTGCGGCACGGCTCGGCGACGATCAGCAGAACTGTGATGTAGGCTACCAGCCAGCCGACCGAGTACATAAACCCGTCATAACCGTACAGCGAGATCATCCCTGAAATTCCGAGGAATGAGGCGGCCGACATGTAGTCACCTGCAATGGCCCAACCGTTCTGGGTGCCGGTGATGCCACCGCCTGCGGCGTAGAAGTCGGCCGTAGTCTTGGTCTGGCGGGCGGCCCAGACAACAACGCCCAGGGTGATGCCGATGATGACGGCAAACATCGAGAGGGTGATAGCCTTGTTGGCCTTCAGCTCTCTTTTCTTGGTCAGTGGCGGTGCGACTGCGGGGGCAGATGTAACGGCGCCTGGAGCAGTTACGGCAGGAGCGCCCGGTGCAGCAGCAGGAGCTGCGGTTGTGGCAGCCGGTGCACCGGCAGCTGCAGGAGCATTCTTTGGCTCTTCAGCAAAGGCGGCTGCGGCAAGTGTGAGGGCCAAGCTTGTGGCGATGATGATATTCTTGAAAGTCATGTCGTATCCTCCTTTTCTAAAGATGAAGTTCGTCGATAAGTTCTTTGGTCAACCGGTCAAAGTCCTTGTTGGCCACATGGGCATAGTACAGCGCCAGTGCCCAGGATACGAAAAACTGGGAGAGGGCAAAGATGTAGCCAAAATTGATGACACCGATTATCTTGATCTTGAACAGATCCGGTGCATAGGCGGCTCCGATAGGGAGCAGGAAGTAATACGCGCTGGAGAAGATCCACCAGCCGAAAAGGAACGCTTGTTTCTTGTGATGCAACTCTATGAATTTTGGGTTTTTTGCGATTGCCGCCCAGTCATATTGTCTTTGTGCCATAAGTTACTCCTTTCTTGTTTGAGTACAGGATTTACTGCTGTGATACGGTGTTGATATCTCCTTTCTCTTTTTTTGAATAAACCTGGTTGTTTAATTTGCTGCACACAGATAACGGCATGTGAAATAGATTTATGCTTGTTTTCATAGTCAAACGAATGTGCAACTAGTGCCAAAAATCAACTATACCAAATTGTATACAACAAACAATAAAATTTATATTGATCTAAATAAAAAAACTGTAAAAAGTGTCTGCCTCTAATAAATATTCAACTAAATAAGTGAGATGAAGTCAGTATTATTGCAATACCCGGTTACTGAAGCTAAAATATGCGGTATACATACCACTATTTAAATCGTAAATGCAACACAAATTTATTTGGTTATATAACGATGTTATACTTTTTGCAAAAAACGTGGAATTTTTAAAATACGACCTGTTGCCGACTGGCACCAAGCATACAAAATAAAGCAAATAGAAAAAAAGCATTGACATAGATCGCATAGTGAGGTAAATAATTCCTTCTTTTTGAGCCGCTAGCTCAGTCGGTAGAGCACCTGACTTTTAATCAGGTGGTCGTTGGTTCGACCCCAACGCGGCTCACCAAACATTACAGGGCGTTACGATCTGATCGTAACGCCCTTTTTGTCATTTTTGCCTTGAGTACCTGATTGAGAACCCGTAGTTGTTAAATACGGCACCGCTTGAAATTATTTTCTTGACAACGGACAGTGTTTACAATGACTATAGTTTTACTAGACTATGATTTCTAAAAAGACAAAATACGCGCTCAAGGCGCTTGGTTATCTCGCCGAACATTCCACGGGCGATCCAATTCTTATTTCTGAACTGGCGAAAGAAGAAAATATCCCCAGGAAGTTTCTTGAAGCAATTCTTGTTGCTCTGAGAAAAGGCGGTATACTGAAGAGCAAGATCGGTAAAGGTGGGGGGTATATGCTGGCCCTGCCTCCCGCCAATATTACTATTGGTAGGGTCGTCAGTATTCTTGAGGGTGGCTTTGCCCTGGTTGAGTGTCTTAACGATAATGTCATGGTAGTGTGTGAGGAGTGTGGTGACCCTGCCTGTTGCGGTATCCGCCTGGTGATGAGTGACGTAAAGAAGGCAATAGATTCGGTGCTTGAATCCACGACATTGGCTGACATGGTCGAGAGAAGTGATGTCGCACGGCAGCAGAAGTCAAAAATCATGGATTTCAGCATTTAGTAAGTTAGGAGTGTTTTTTTACCTTTTCCGGGTAGAAAATACTTCGTTAACGCACTTATCCCGCTTGTCGGGGCAATTTTTTTATCACATATATCTATCTGGTCTATAGATATATAAAAACGCGAAAGGAGAAAGATCATGAGCAAAATTTATGCAGACAACTCGCAATCGATTGGCAACACCCCCCTGGTGAAATTAAACAACATCGTCGGCAACTCAAAGGCTACCATCCTGGTAAAAGTCGAGGGGCGTAACCCGGCCTATTCGGTCAAGTGCCGCATCGGAGCCAGCATGATCTGGGATGCCGAGAAGCGCGGTGTACTAAAAACTGGTGTCGAGATCATCGAACCTACCTCCGGCAACACCGGTATCGCTCTGGCTTACGTTGCAGCAGCCCGCGGCTACAAATTGACCCTGACCATGCCTGAAACGATGAGTATCGAGCGGCGTCGCGTACTGGCGGCACTTGGTGCAAATCTGATCCTGACCCCCGGAGCCGAAGGGATGAAAGGGGCCATCAGCCGGGCCGAAGAAATTGCAGCTGCAGAACCGGAAAAATACTTTCTGCCGCAACAGTTCAAAAACCCGGCTAACCCGGAGATCCATGAAAAAACGACCGGGCCCGAAATCTGGAACGACACCGATGGAGCCATTGATGTCCTTGTTTCCGGGGTCGGCACCGGCGGAACCATCACCGGGATTTCGCGCTACATAAAAAATACCAAGGGGAAGAAGATTATATCAGTTGCGGTCGAGCCGAAAGAGAGTCCGGTTATCACTCAGCATTTCGCCGGTCAGCCGATTCAGCCGGCCCCGCACAAGATCCAGGGGATCGGCGCCGGATTTATCCCGGACACTCTCGACCTCTCCGTTGTTGATCGGGTCGAACTGGTAGAAAGCGCAGAAGCTATAGAATTCGCCAAGCGTCTGGCAAAAGAAGAGGGCCTGCTGGTCGGCATCTCCAGCGGTGCCGCCGTGGCTGCGGCGGTACGACTTGGCCAGCTGGATGAGTTTGCCGGCAAGACGATCGTCGTGATCCTGCCGGACGGTGCGGAACGCTATCTTTCAACCGCACTCTTCGAAGGGGTATGATCCATGAGCACAGCAGCCTCTGATTACCGTCTTGACGGCATCTACAAGCAGCGCCAGGATGGTTTCTACATGCAGCGGGTCAAACTGCCGGCGGGGGTCATCTCCGCCGGGCAGGCCCGCACAGTCTCCGCAGTCTCCACGCGCTTCGGACAGGGGACGGTCCACCTGACCACCCGTGGCAGCATGGAGATCCACTGGCTGAAGGAAGAAGATCTGCCGCAAGTCAAGCGGGAACTCGCCAAGTCCGGCCTGACCTCGCGCGGCGCGTGCGGCGGTGCCGTACGCGGCATTACCTGCGGCAGCCAGGGGGCTCTGGGGTTCCCGGTGCTTGAATCCCTTGCTCGCCGCATCCACCGCCACTTCACCGGCAACCCGCGTTTCGAGCGTCTGCCGAAGAAGTTCAAGATCGGTCTCGAGGCTGATGTGGACGAAGGGAGGCACCTGATCCAGGACGTGGGGCTGGTGCTGGCCGGAAATGAGGAAGGACGTGCCCGGTTCGACATCTGGATCGCCGGCGGACTGGGACGGGAGCCGCGCCCCGGGTTTCTGCTCTCCGAGCGAATCCCCGAAGAGCGGATTATTCCGATCATCGAGGCGATCGTCAGGGTCTACGCCACCCACGCACCGCCCCCCAAACGGCTCAAATTTCTGGCCACTGAGTTCGGCGAAACGAAACTGCGCCAGTTGATTGAGGCCGAGGCATCATACAGCGAAGAGATCCCGGTTGCAGGTGGTCTGCCTGAACACCTTGTCACTCCGGCAGTTGGGCACCAGCGCGTTGAGCTGCCGGTGTTTGCCGGCAAGATGACGGCAGAGCAGCTTGTCATAATTGCGGACAATGCCGACCGTTTCGGTGACGGCGTACTGATGGTCACCTCAAACCAGAATATCGCCCTGCTGCTGTCACCCGGAGTCGATGCTGACGCGGAGCTCTGCTCATTGCAGCAGTCTGCCGGCCTCGCTTCAGACGGCCCCACTCCGGTGCTGCGGGTCTGTCCCGGGAACCATGAATGCCTGATGGGGCTGACGGCAACGCGCGACGTGGCCCGCGAGCTTCTGTCTCATATCGGCGAAAAGGGGCGAACCTTGAGCTGGGCTCTCTCCGGATGCAACAACTCCTGCAGCCAGCCTCAGTTGGCCGATGTCGGCATCGTTGCCGCCCGCCTGGTAGCCGATGCGGACGGATTGAAATCGCCCCGCTTCGACGTCTATCGCAGATTGCAGTCAGGGTTGGGACAGAGGGTGCATGAAGGTCTGACGAGGTCGGAGCTCGTCGATACGCTGCAACGAATCGACTAAGAACACGTCAAGGGGTCAGAAATGGCGGCAGAAACAGTTGACATATGGAACAGGGAACTGGAGCGTCTCGTTCGCGACGCGCTCTCCTCGATCCGTTTTGGTTCAGTAACGCTGGTGGTTCAGGATGGCAGGGTGATCCAGGTGGACAAGAACGAGAAGATCAGAATAATCCAGGGTGGACACATCGGCGGCAGCGGGATCTGATTTTCAAATACATACATTCAGTGCTGACCAGAAAACTGGAGGCCGGAAGAGATACCATACAGGTAACTCTTCCGGCCTCAATTATTTTACAACCGACGATTAGCAAACCAGAGCGTCGATGCAGCAGGGGCAATATACTCTGGCAATTTCCCCCAACCGATGTCAGCGGATCGCCTTCGTGCCTGGAGCCTTGAATGAGCGGATCGGATTTACGCCCTTGAAAACGGCCTGGTGACGGATGGCGATGCAATATAGCATCTGTCGACTGTTCGTTATCTATTACAGTGTCAACCATCGCCTCTTAATCTATACAAAAATTATAGGTTTTATATAAATATAACTTGACAGAATTTGTTTCCATTTGTTACTGTTACAAAAAAGAAGGCTGACCAGAAAAACTGGAGGCCAGACATGGGGGTGATTGCACCCGTCCATGTCTGGCCTTTTTTTTATTCCGACGCTGCAAGCAGGATAAGTTTTAACCTACTAAAGGAGCTCACAATGAACACAAAACCGATCCGTATTCTTCTTATGCTGCTAACCCTGTTGACGGCACTTGCCGTCAACTCCCATGCCGAACAAGGCGGCTATAAGGGGTATCCTCGAGGGCATGCTCTGATTACCGCGCAGGAGTTGAAGCAGTTGATGGACAGGAGGGATCCCAAACTGGTGGTCCTGGCAGCCGAGAACAGCATCGAGTACCGCCTGGGTCACATTCCCGGCTCGTACCAGGTTGACCGCCCTGACATTGAGGCGCCACCAGAGACCCAGAGCGGCGTCACCGGCAATCTCATCAATTCGGATGGATTCACAAAGCTGGTGCAACGCTTCGGTATCAACCGCGATTCGATCGTGGTGCTCTACGACACCAAGTATGATGCCACCCGGCTCTGGTGGGCCTTCACCTACTATGGCAAAGGGGAGGTGCGGGTACTGGATGGCGGTGTCAAAGCCTGGAGGATTGCCGGTTATCCGGTCGATCTGCTCGCGCCATCCGTGCCCGCCCGGAGCGGAAATTTTGTCGCTAAAGTTTCACTGCCGTCGTTCAGGGTCGATACTCCCGAGATCATTACAGCACATAGCAGCAAGGCGCAGATCTGGGACAATCGAGACATAAAGGAATTTACCGGCGAGGAACTCAAAAAAGGGGCTTACCGAACCGGCCGCATCCCCGGCAGTTCTCACAGTGACTGGGTTCTCTTCAAGAAAAAGGATAACCAGGCCGAATGGCTGGGCGCCGCAGATCTTCAGACTCTCCTGAACAGGCTCGGTTATGACCGCAGCAGGGAGCAATACTTCTACTGCCAATCCGGCGTGCGTTCCACCCAGGCTTTATTCGCCCTCTATCTGGCCGGATGGCCGCTTGAAAAACTGCACAACTACGACAGCTCCTGGATCGGCTGGTCCAAGGACAGCAGCCTCCCGATCGTAGCCGGTTTGCCGACATCCCCGGTGGTGGCGCAGGCCGGGCGATAGGCAACCGGAGATACATTGCTGTTAAACCTATGGATGTAAAAAGGAGAGAAAAATGAACATCAGAAAAATCACAACAACCCTTGCCGTAGCAGTATTGGCCCTTTCCACGTCAGCTGCAGCCCTGGCTGCCGACGTCACCCTGCTGAATGTATCCTACGACCCGACCCGCGAGTTGTACACGGACTTTAACAAGTCTTTCGCCTCGTACTGGAAAGGGAAAAGCGGAGATACCGTCACGATCAAGCAGTCTCA
>VFJM01000281.1 GCA_009886055.1 Geobacter sp.
CGATAATCGATGAACATGCCCAGAAGGAGACCTTCCCCGTCCATCTGATCAAAAAAATGGGGGAACTGGGGTTCTATGGCCCCAACCTGCCTGAAAAGTACGGCTGTGCCGGGCTTTCCAACGTCGCCTACGGTCTGCTGATGTATGAACTTGAACGCGGTGACTCTGGCTTGCGCAGCTTCGCCTCGGTCATGGGATCACTGGTCATGTACCCGATCTATGCCTACGGGAGCGATGCCCAGAAAGATTACTGGCTTCCCAAGCTGGCCAGTGGCGACGTGATCGGCTGTTTCGGCCTGACCGAACCAGACTTCGGTTCCAATCCTGCCGGAATGCGCACGAATGCGGTTCGCGAAGCGGGGGGGAAATGGCGCATCAACGGCTCCAAGATGTGGATCACCAACGGCAGCATCTCCGACGTTGCGGTCGTGTGGGCCAAAACCGATGAAGGTATCCGCGGCTTTCTGGTGGAAAAGGGAACCCCCGGCTTCACCGCCCCCCAGATGCATGGCAAATGGAGTCTGCGTGCCTCGGTTACGTCGGAACTTATCTTCGATGACGTCATTGTGGATGAGGAGAAGAGTCTGCTCCCGAACGTCAAGGGGATCAAGGGACCGCTCGGCTGTCTGACTCAGGCCCGCTACGGCATCGCCTGGGGAGTCCTGGGCGCCGCAGATGACTGCTATCAGACCGCCCTTGAATATTCCCTGAATCGCATCCAGTTTGACAAGCCGATCGCTTCGTTCCAGCTGCAGCAGAAAAAACTGGCCGAGATGGTAACCGAGCTCACCAAGGGCCAGCTGCTGGCACTGCATCTCGGACGCATGAAGGACAAGGGGACCTATACCCCCGCCCAGGTCTCCATGGCAAAGATGAACAACGTCAATATCGCCATTGAAGCCGCCCGTACCGCCCGCACCATTTTAGGGGCCAACGGCATCATGGGGGAGTATCCGATCATGCGCCACGCCAACAACCTTGAGGCGGTCTACACCTATGAAGGTACCCATGACATGCATCTGCTGGTTATCGGCGAGAAGATCACCGGAATCCCGGCATACCGGGGGTGATAACAGGGGTGTATCCTCAGGTGTCATAAATTCAAAGGAGTTTGAAAGGTCACCATTGACTTTACTCAGCCCGAAGGGCAGGATCTGGTACGCCGGCTGGCGGCCGACTGTGACTGGTTGCCTTAAGGGGTGTGCAGCCAAAATAAGATCAACTCTAATCGCCTTCTTCATTAATCCATTACCGTCATCTGAATTACATTTACCCGAAGCTTCCCGACTTGCGGAATTTCCGCCTGCACAGCATCGCCGTGTCGAAGTGGGCCGACACCGGCCGGGGTGCCTGTCAGAATTATATCCCCAGGTTCCAGGGTGAATATCCGGGACATATGGCTGACGAGATCCGCTATTGGATGAATCATCATGGCGGTGCAGCCATCTTGGCGCAGTTCGCCATTAACCGTCAGGCGGATTGTCAGGTTTTGCGGATCTGGTACCTGCGCCGCGGATACAAAAGAAGAGAGTGGACAGGAGCTGTCAAATCCCTTGGCGATCTCCCAGGGAAGGCCTTTCTTTTTTTGCTCTGACTGCACGTCCCTGAGTGTCAGGTCAAGAGCAACCCCAAAGCCGGCCACATGCTCCATAACCTTTTCAGCCGGAATGTTCTTGCCGGTTTTTCCAATCAGCAGGGCCAACTCGGCCTCGTGGTGGCAGTCGTTTGAATAGGAAGGGATAACAACGGTACCGCCGTCGTCGATGACTGCGCTTGACGGTTTCATGAATATGACCGGAGCATCGGGAGCTTCATTACCCAATTCCTTGATATGATCAACATAGTTTCGGCCGATGCAGAGGATTTTTCCGATCGGGAATTCGTACGTTGCGCCGTCCAGTTTCACGTGTTTCATCATTGTCACTCCTTCATCAGTTTATTATATTGAGTCTTCTTGTTTGGCGATCAATAAGCAGTTCAATATCTGCAATATCCTCAAAAGTACATCAGGGCATCTTCTTCCGAATCAATAACATCCCCCAAAAAAAAGTGGTATATTGCAAAGAAAGTGTATATTTGTTGAATCAGCATCATAACCGAAATTCTAAGGAGGAATGTATGAGCAAAGGTGAAGACAGCAAGAAAACAGAAAAGAAAGCACCTGCAAAAACCCCGAAGGAAAAGAAGGCGGATAAAAAGATAAAAAAAGCGGATAAAAAGAAATAAGCGAGAGAACTATAAAGGGCAGGGAAGTCAGTGGGCTGAATATTCCCCACGTCCGGTACTGAAGAGAGCGCCTCCCCTGGCGGGATTGTTCGCGTTTCTGCCTTCGGCGGCCATCCATGGAGATGCTGCCGTAGCCGGGCGGGCCACCGTCCGCCAAGAGTCTCAGGGAGTGCGCGGCATCGACCGCTATACTGACGGCGTTGACACCCGGTCCAATCAGGATATGATCGATAGGTGCCGAATCCATCAATGACCGGTTGAGATGCTGGCCTCCACGGCGAAGCGCTTGATCTTGCGGGTCGTTGTTTTGGGGAATTCATCTTCGCGGATCGTAAACTTGCGAACCCGCTTGTAATCGGCCAGGCCGTTGCAGGCCTTCTGGACTTCGATCCGGAGCAGCGCTTCAACATCGGCCTCGTTCATCGGGCAGCTGCCTTCAATGCGGCACTGCTTGTCGAGCGCTTCCTGTTCGGGGTAGATGATGGCGTGAATCTCCTCGGATGCCGTGCCGACCTGGTGACCATAGACCATGACCTCGGCAATGTACGGGCTTTTGAGAAGCTCGTTTTCGACCTCTTCCGGATACACGTTCTTGCCGTTGGGGGTCACGATCAGGTTCTTGACCCGGCCGCTGATGGTCAAAAAACCGTCAGGGCTGAGAAAGCCGAGGTCTCCGGTGCGATACCAGCCATCGACAAGTACTTCCGCCGTGGCGTGCGGGTTCTTGTAATACCCCTGCATGACGTTCGGCCCTTTGACAACGATCTCCCCCACCCCATCAGCATTTGACTCATCAATCCGCACTTCAACCTGATCCAGCAGGCGTCCGATCGTGCCGAGCCGTTTGGCTCCCGGCTGCTCTGCGCTGATGATCGGCGCTGTTTCGGTTATGCCGTACCCCTGATAGATCGACAGTCCGAACGCCGTCATCCCCTTGGCAATTGCCGGATCAAGCGCCGCCCCGCCACTGATGAAGATGGTGCCGGAACCGAACGTCTGCCGCACTTTCAAGGTCACGATCGGCCGCGTGAACGGAAGAGAGAAGAGCAGCTGCGAGAGCTTTTTGGAGTTAATACTCTTCATGACCCGGTCGAGGATCATCCGGTACACAACCGGAACCGCCAGAAAGAAGGTCGGCTTGACCTCCGCCAGATTTTCCCCCAGTTTTTTAAGTGACTCGCAGAAGGAAACCTTGCCACCCAGCGAGAGCGGCAGCAAAACGCCGCAGACCTGCTCGAAGACATGGTTGATCGGCAGGAACGACAGGGTGTGAATGCTGTCGTCGAGCTGGAAATGTTTGGCAGCACCCTTGATGTTGGAGACGATATTGGAGTGGCTGAGCATGGCGCCCTTGGAGCGCCCGGTTGTTCCGGAAGTGTACAGGATCACGGCCGTATCGGTGCCGTCGCGCGGAACCTCGGGGAGCGGTGCGCTGTGGTAGAGTGAGTTCAGCGCCAGGAGGTTTCCTTCACGGGTGAGTTTGTGGCGGAGCCGTTCCACCGGGTCAAATGGGTCGCCCGGCTCTGTCACGGCACCTGTCTCGGGGCTGGAAGGGCATAACAGGCGGTAGGCCTGCCGGGCCAGTACCTCCAACGTCGTGCGGCGCTCCGCCGGAAGCTCCACGGCGGAGACCAGCTCACGCCACTCTTCAATCAAGCTGTCCAGCACCTGCACAACCGTTGAATCTGCGCCGTCGACTACAGCTGGAGTGAGAGTAATAATACGTTCGAGAACCGGGATGTCCTGAAATATCTCCAGGACGAGATCAAGGCAGGGGGGGGCGCTGAACACGAAGCGGGCGTCACAATCAGTCAGAATGTGGCGCAATTCAGCCGCTTTCAGCTCCTTGTCGATCGGAACAACTACTCCACCCGCCTTGAGAATTCCCAGATAGGCCGCCACCCATTGGGGTGACGAAGGCGCCAGCAGGGCGGCGTGATTGCCGGCGTTGAAACCGAGCTTGATCATGCCGGCCGCAATACGGTCGGACAGTTCCCAGAGCGCTCCATAGGTCATATGCTGCCATACTCCGCCAAGCTTGTAGCGCAATGCAGGCCGGGCGCTGTATTTCCGGCAACTTTCCCTGATCAAGGAATCAATGGTCTGCATGCAGAACCCTCCAGAACGACGTTTTGTATGCATACTAACACGTCAGAACATGATTTTGTCAAAGGTAAAAGCGTCACTGTCGGGCAGAAAATGCTTTTTAGGAGTAGCCTGGAATGCTATAGTAGCGGCGCATTCACCGCAGGCAGCGCCCGTTCAAACCACATAAACGGGATTGGTGCGTTCACGAAATTATTTGTTACTTAAATGATCGTAGAAAACAGCTTACTAAGGAGTAACTCAATGTCCGAACTTCGTGTCCGTTTTGCCCCCAGCCCAACCGGTTACCTTCATGTCGGTGGTGCCCGCACCGCGCTTTTTAACTGGCTGTTCGCCAGAAAAGAGGGGGGAACGTTCATTCTGCGCATCGAGGATACCGATGTGGAGCGTTCCACGAAAGAGTCTCTGGATGCAATTCTGGAAGGGATGAAGTGGCTCGGGCTGGAGTGGGACGAGGGGCCTTTCTATCAGTCGGATTCGTTTCCGCTCTACAAGGAGTATGTCCAGAAGCTGCTGGATGCCGGCAAGGCCTACAAATGTTACTGCACAGCCGAAAAGCTGGACGCTAAAAGAACTCTGGCCATGCAGGAAGGGCGCAAGCCGAAGTATGACGGTACCTGCCGCGAGCGGGGTGTGCTCCCTGACGGCCGGCCGTACGTAGTCCGTTTCCGGGCGCCGCAGAACGGGGTGACCTCTTTTGATGATCTGATCAAGGGGACCATAACGTTCCCGAATGAAGAGCTGGACGACCTGATCATCCAGCGCACCGACGGCACTCCTACCTACAATTTCTGCGTGGTGATCGACGACGCGACCATGCGTATCACGACCGTCATCCGGGGGGATGACCATGTCAACAACACGCCGCGTCAGGTCCAACTCTACGAAGCGCTCGGTTTTCCGGTGCCGCAGTTCGCCCATGTCCCGATGATCCTCGGCACCGACAAAGCGCGCCTCTCCAAACGGCATGGAGCCACCAGCGTGATCGCCTACCGCGACATGGGCTTTTTGCCGGAGGCGCTGATCAACTATCTGGTCAGGTTGGGGTGGAGCCACGGTGACGACGAGATTTTCAGCCGTGACGAAATGATTCAGAAATTCGACATACATAACGTCGGGCGGTCGGCCTCGGTCTTTAATACCGAAAAACTGCTCTGGCTGAATGCCCATTACATCAAAAACGGCGACCCGGAACGTCTGGCCGCCCTGCTGCTGCCGCATCTCTCCTCACGTGAGGTGACGACGCTCGGCGGACCGAATCTGGTGGCGGTTGTCAAAACGCTGCAGGAGCGGGCCCAGACCCTCGAAGAGATGGCCGGGCGGGCCGTGTTCTACTACAACACTCCGGTCAGCTATGATGATGCCGCACTGGCCAAGTTCGACAAGGAACAGCTGCTGGCGGTTTTTGCCGCGGTCACGGCGAAGCTTTCATCGGTGCCGGCGAATGATGCCGCCGGAATCGATGCCCTCTTCAAAGAGGTCTGCAGCGAGAATGGCTGGAAGATGGGGCAGGTCGGCCAGCCGGTCCGGATCGCCCTCTCAGGTGGTACGCAGGCGCCGGGTATTGGTGAAATCGTGGTGACGCTTGGGGTGGAGGAAACGGTCCGACGGATTCAGAAAGCGCAGGAGTTTGTGTCTGCAAAGTAGCGGTTTCTACACATAAAAAAGGGGTGTAGCCGAGGGCTTGTTAATCGCTCTTGCAGCGTCCGTCATGCGGCGCAGGAACGATCTGCCGGTCATGTGGCTCACCCATCAGCACCTGCGACAACTCTGCCGTCAGGTTTTTCAGAGTGTACGGCTTCGGGAGAAAGCCGTACAGACCAAGTCCGCTAAAACGTTCCGATACCTCCTGCTGGCTGAAACCGCTGGCGAGCAGAACCTTGATGTCCGGCCGGAGAGTGCGCAGCTCCTTGAATACGGTGACGCCGTCCATGCCGGGCATGACCTGATCCAGCAGAACAACGTCGATGCTGTCACCCATTTCACGGAAAAGCGCCAGCGCCTCTTCACCACTGGCGGCGGCCAAGGTCTCAAAACCGAGCTCTTTCAGCATGGCGGTCGAGACAGCACGGATCATATCTTCATCATCAACGACCAGAACCTTGCCCGAACGCCCGATCAGTTCTTCCGTAATTGGTTTACTTTCGTTGACAGGAGCCGGTCCCACCGGTTGTTCGCCGGCAGTCGGGAACAGCACCTTGATTGTCGTGCCGATCCCGGGAACACTTTCCACCAGGAAAGCTCCTTTATGGGCGCGGATGATTCCCAGAACCGCCGACATACCCAGGCCCCGCCCGGTAAATTTTGTCGTGAAAAACGGATCAAAGAGTTTGCTCAGCGTCTCCTCCTCCATACCGCAGCCGGTATCACGCACCTCCAGCCATACGTAGCGCCCCGCCGCTTGCTTTTCCTCCAGCCGACTGCTGTTCAATGTGGCCGAATCGAAATCCTTCACTCCGGTCGAAAGTGCGATAGTGCCCCTCCGGTCTCCAATCGCCTCGGCAGCGTTGGTGATAATGTTCATGATCACCTGCTGCAGCTGTCCGGCATCCGCCCTGATGATTGGCAGGGTGTGATCAAGCTGCTGCTCCAGCGTAATCGACTTGTGAATGGCGGCTTCCAGCATGGTAGCGTTTTCCTCCACCAGTTCGGTCAGGTTAAGCGGTTTGATGACAAAAAGGCCCTTGCCGGAGTAGGCCAGCATCATGCTGGTCAGTTGTGCGGCATGCCGGCCGGCTTTTATCGCATGATTGATGTTTTTCCGGACAGGGGTATCATGCGGAAGCCTCATAAGAGCCAGTTCGAGATTGCCGAGCATCGCCTGCAGCAGATTGTTGAAGTCATGGGCGATCCCCCCCGAGAGTATGCCGAGGCTTTCCAGTTTCTGGGCGTGCAGCAGCTGACGCTCAAGATTCAGCCGTTCTTCTCCGGCTTTTTTACGATCGGTAATATCGCGTCCTTCAGGAACCAGAAAAACGACCGTACCCGACTGATCTTTTACCGGCCGGAGAGAAAAATCGATATAATGAAGTGTCCCGTCCGGCGCCGGGTGGGTTGCTTCAAACGTGACAAGCGTCCCCTCTGCGGCACGTTGTACCGCCTGGCGCAGCTTTTCCTGAAGTCCCGGAGAGTGCGCCCACCAGGGGGTTTCCCAGAACGGTTTGCCGATGACATCATTTTTCCCCACCCCGCTGAATTGCAGCGCGGTATCGTTAACATCGGTAAGAATCCCGTCTTTATCCAGCAAACCGGCGAAATAATAGCCCTGTTCAAAGAAGGCTTTGAATTTTTGCTCCTTTTCCAGCAGTGCCCGTTCTTTTTCAATTCGTTCGGTTATGTCGAGAATCACGCCGATCAGCCCGCAAACGTGGCCACCTGAGTCCGTAAATGCCGCTTTGTGAAAAATCACGTCGCGAATGACGCCTCGTGAATTCTTCACCCTGGATTCGTATACCTGCGATCCTGAATGCAGAAAAAGTTCAAGATCCTTTTCGTGGTAAATTTCGGCCAGCTCTTTTGGAGCGATCTCGAACACGCTTTTACCAATAAGTTCTCCTTGAGACAGGCCATAAAACTCCTCGTATGAGGTGTTAAATCCCAAGTAGCGACCATCTTTGTCCTTGTAGAAAATCGGTGCTGGAATGGCATTTATAAGGGTTTTTACGAAAGCTTCATTAGTACGCAAGATCTCCTCGCTGATCTTCAGTTCCGCGGTACGCTTCTCCACACTGCTTTTCAGGGCGCGGTTCCAGGCAAAAAGGATCAGCACCACCAGGCAGAGGACGCCGACACCGGCGAGTATCGGAGCTGTGGGAAAATTATTTCCAAGAGACAAACCGTACCATTTTGTCTCAATTTTTTTGAGTTCCTCGGGGGTGATGAGCCGGAATCCGTCTTGAACCGTTGCCAGCAATTTGCTGTTTCCCTTATTGACGGCCCGGTGAAACTCGCCGACATAGAGGGGAGCACTCTGCTGAAAGTCGTTAAGGATACCGAACTTATTCAGAAAATAGAGCGCCGGAGGCTTGTCGATTACGAATACGGTAGCCTTGTGATCCCTGGCGGCCTGAACAATCTCTTCATATGAGTCGAACAGCATCAGCTTGTCGACACCGCTGCGTTTGAGGATGTCTACGACATTGTCTCCGCTCTTTGCGGCGACGACAAAGCCTTTCAGAGACGTTGCGTCGGTAATGCCGGAAATCTGTTTGTCGAAAAAAATCGGAACTTCAAGACGTGCGTATGGCCCTGTAAAATCAAGCCACCCGGAACGTTCTTCCGTCTTGAAAATCGTATCGATGACATCGAACTCGCCGCCTTTCATGCCGCTCAGGGCCTTGCCCCAATCCTTGGCGTGAATTTCAACCCGTATGCCGGTTTTTTGTTCCCACAGACGCCATTGGTCGATCAGGATACCCTGTACCCTTCCTTCGCTGTCCTGGAATACATAGGGGGGATAGTTATTGTCGATTGCGAGCTTGATAACGGCGTGATTAGGCTGAGCGGCGGCAGGCACGGCAGGGAGGGCCGACACCAGGAGCAGCAGGAAGAGAATTGATATGGCATCTAAAATTTTCATGCCTGTATTATCGTGTAGAGCAGTCACGCAAATACCACACGGTTCTTACCGCAGTTTTTGGCGCGGTACATTGCCTCATCCACTCGCGTGATAAAAGCAGCGGAACCTTCTTCCGGGAGGTAGCTACCCCAGCCGGTTCCGCGGAGAGTACTTGTCTCATTATGGGCCTCGTGGTAACGTAATCAAGAAAACTTTGGCTCACCCATCGTGATGTTCTGAACGGGTGCGCCGATCACAGTAGAAACATCAATATACACAGGTATGGCATACTATGACAACCTTCAATCTTACAACCTCCTACACCCCGCGCGGCGATCAGCCGCAGGCGATTGAAGAGCTGGTAGCAGGGGTCGAGCGGGGCGACCGCCACCAGACCCTGCTGGGGGTCACCGGCTCCGGCAAAACCTTCACCGTTGCCAACGTCATCGCCCGAACCTCCCGGCCGGCGCTGGTACTGGCCCCCAACAAGACGCTGGCGGCCCAGCTCTACGGCGAGTTCAAAGAGCTTTTCCCCGAGAATGCCGTGGAATATTTCGTCTCCTACTACGATTATTACCAGCCGGAAGCCTACATCCCGACCAGCGACACTTTTATTGAAAAAGATTCCGCCATCAACGACGAGATCGACAAGATGCGCCATTCGGCAACGCGCAGCCTGCTGACGCGGCGGGATGTCATTATCGTGGCATCGGTTTCCTGCATTTACGGCATAGGGTCACCCGCAGCTTATCAGGCGATGCACATCTTTTTTCATCAGGGGGATGAGTACGGTCGTGACGAACTGCTCAAAAAACTGATCGAAATTCAGTACGAACGTAACGATATGGATTTCCACCGTGGCACATTCAGGGTACGGGGGGATGTGATTGAAATTTTCCCGGCCTACGACAGCGAACGGGCGCTCCGGATTGAATTCTTCGGTGACGAGGTGGAGGCGATCAGTGAAATCGATCCGCTGCGCGTCGTCGTGCTGCAGAAACTCTCCAAGTGCTCCATCTATCCCGCTTCGCACTATGTCTCCACCCGCGAAACGCTGGAGCGCGCAGTTGAGCAGATCCGGATCGATCTGGCGGAGCGGATCAGATATTTCCGCAGTCAGAACATGCTGCTGGAGGAGCAGCGCATCGAGCAGCGTACCCTCTATGATCTCGAAATGATGGAGGAGATGGGATTCTGTCACGGCATTGAAAATTATTCGCGCTACTTCGACGGACGCCAGCCGGGTGAAGCACCCTACACCTTGATCGACTACTTTCCGGATGACTTCGTACTGTTTGTGGACGAGTCGCATATCACCATCCCCCAGACAGGCGCCATGTACCGAGGGGACCGCTCACGCAAGGAGACGCTGGTTAACTACGGCTTCCGCCTCCCTGCGGCGCTCGATAATCGACCGCTCAATTTCCAGGAATTTCAGGCCCGCATCCGGCAGGTGGTCTACGTCTCGGCGACTCCCGCGGATTATGAGCTTGAGGCGAGCGGCGGCGTGTTTGTCGAGCAGGTCATACGCCCGACCGGGCTGGTTGATCCGGTTATAGAGGTGCGCCCGGTGACGGCGGGGGGGATTTCCGTCGGCCAGGTTGACGACCTCCTCCATGAAGTCCGCGAAACCGTTGCCCGTGGCGAGCGGGTGCTGGTGACGACTCTGACCAAGCGCATGTCCGAAGAGCTGACCAACTACTACCGTGAGCTCGGGGTGCGGATAAAATATCTCCATTCGGACATCGTCACCATTGAGCGGATGCAGATCATTCGCGACCTGCGCCTGGGGGTATTCGACGTGCTGGTCGGGATTAACCTGCTGCGGGAGGGGCTTGATCTGCCGGAGGTCTCTCTGGTCGCCATTCTGGATGCCGACAAGGAGGGGTTTCTCCGCTCGCAACGGTCATTGATCCAGACCTGCGGTCGTGCCGCCCGCAATATCAACGGGCGGGTGCTAATGTACGGCGACAGCGTGACCCGCTCCATGCAGGCCTGCATCGATGAAACCGGGCGTCGCCGGATCAAGCAGCTGGCGTACAACGAAGAACACGGCATCACGCCTGAGACGGTCAAAAAGGGTATGCGCAGCATTCTGGAGTCGATCGAGGAGAAGGATTACGTTACCCAGCCGGCCGGGATCGCAGAGGGGGGTGAGGAATATGTTGCCCCAAAAGAGATCCCGAAACTGGTGAAAAAACTCCGCATGGAGATGCTGGCGGCGGCCAAAGATTTGAATTTCGAGAAGGCGGCCGGGTTGCGCGACCGGGTGAAAAAGCTGGAGGAGTTGGAGTTGGCGCTACGGTGATGGTTCTGACGCCGACATATCTGACGACCCTTTTTCACAAGAATGGAGATCTTCCACCGCGAACCGTCACCATTTTTCGCAGCATGGTCTGCGCGTATTTTCGCGCCAATTCGCGCCCGATGCCGTGGCGCGAAACCGTTGACCCCTATCATATCCTGGTGTCGGAGATCATGCTGCAGCAGACCCAGGTGGAGCGGGTCAAGCTCAAATACGCCGAATTTCTGGAGGCCTTTCCGGCAGTGCATGAGTTAGCCGCCGCGCCGCTGTCGGACGTGCTGCAGGCGTGGCAGGGTTTGGGCTACAACCGCCGTGCGATGTTCCTGAAACGCTGCTCCGAAGAGATCGTCAATCACCACTCCGGTCAATTACCACGCACAATTGCTGAGCTGCAATCGCTGCCCGGCATCGGCCCCTATACGGCTCGGGCTGTGGCGGCCTTCGCTTTTGGCGTGGCTGAACCGCTGATTGAGACCAACATACGTTCGATCTTTATCCACTTTTTCTTTCATGGTCATGAAAAGGTCAGTGACCGCGAGATCATGCCGCTGATCGCGGCGACCCTTGATCGGGATAACCCGCGTGAATGGTACTATGCCTTGATGGATTACGGTGCCATGCTCAAACAGAGCCATCCCAACCCGGGCCGCCGCAGCAGACACCATACCCGGCAGAGCCGCTTCGAGGGTTCCAACCGCCAGTTGCGCAGCCGGTTGCTGCGTGAGATAATGGAGCAGCCGGGGGTAACGCTGGAAAAGCTGCTGACGATGCCGGCGGCAGAGCAGGAAGCGGTGGAACGGAATCTTGAGGCGTTACAGCGGGAGGGGTTTCTGGTGAAACAGGGGTGTGGTTACAGGGTCGCGGGCGAAAAAAAATGAGGATAACGCCGTAGCGTTACCCCCATTTCATTCATGGCTCAGCAGATTCTGCCGCTTATTTCTTGTGGCAGTCTTTGCAGGAAGTTGGTCCTTTTTTCATTTCAGTGTGGCACCCTTTGCAGGTTTTGTGAGCCCAATCCTTGCCGAGTTCAGCAATTTTACCGGGTCCTTTTTCATGGCACTTTTTGCAATCTTTCAGCAATTCCTGATGCTTTTTGTGCGGGAATGTTACCTTGCCCATGGAGGCTGGCAACTCGATTACGTCGGCTGCGAAAGCTGCTCCTGCAAAAGCGGTGACGGCAAACATGGCTACTACGGCGCGGAACTTTTTCATCTGTTTTCTCCTCTTTGGTTTTTTACTGCGTTATGACGCAGACGAAATTTCACACTCATGCTATACTTAGTCTAATTCTACAAATGATTTAGCATATTGAGTGCCAATCTGCAAGCAAAATGTAACCAGCCGAACTTGTTCAATAATATTTCAGTGGGTTAAAAAACAGCGGTAGTGTATACCGCATTTAAGGCTGTGGTTATACTATTTGAAGCGGTCTCCGGCTTGAAAGAGCTTGCCATACCGTCTATCTGTTAGTAAGTTGGAAATTAGCTTCTGCTCTATTATGCAGAGAATAACTTCGTTACCGCTCTTACCCTGTTTATCAGAGTTGAGTAGAGTTTAAAAACAGACAATCCACGAAGGAGGGATACACCGATATGCAGCATGTACACAATAGAAAAGGGTTTACGTTGATTGAAATAATGGTTGTGATCGTCATAC
Organism: Geobacter sp.; assembly: GCA_009886055.1. Classification (GTDB taxonomy): domain Bacteria; phylum Desulfobacterota; class Desulfuromonadia; order Geobacterales; family Pseudopelobacteraceae; genus JACRCG01. Next base: position 12,852 of record VFJM01000281.1, read on the forward strand.
TGGCGCTGTTGGCTGCGCTGGTTGCCCCGAAGCTGATGGGCCGGACGGATGATGCCAAGATTACCGACGCACGGGTGCAGATCAAAAATATCGAGACGGCTCTCAAGCTTTACAAGCTTGATAACGGAAACTATCCTGCCACGGAGCAGGGGTTGGGCGCGCTGGTTGAGAAGCCGACCGTTGGTGTGATCCCAAAAGGGTACAAGGATGGCGGCTATCTGGAGAGCAAGAAGATTCCCAAGGATCCGTGGGGTAACGACTACCTGTACGTTTCCCCCGGTGAGCATGGCGACTACGACCTCTTTTCCTATGGCTTTGACGGCGCCAAGGGGGGCGAAGGGAAGAATGCCGACATCACCAGCTGGGATACGAAGTAGAAAAGTATTTCGTATAATATAGTTGATATTTTGCAGATCTGCGCTATAGTCTAATCCTCTAAGCTGTTATATTTATTATGAATAAATGTTTTTAGTGCCTGTAAAGCACGTAAGTATTATGAAACGGGAGGCAGTACCATGGCGCAGAAGTTTGTGTATTTCTTTGGGAATGGCCAGGCCGAAGGTCGGGCTGACATGAAAAATCTGTTGGGGGGGAAAGGAGCCAACCTGGCCGAAATGACCAGTATAGGTCTTCCGGTCCCGCCCGGTTTCACCCTTACAACGGAAGTATGTACCGAGTTTTACAAGAACGATAGAAATTATCCCTCCTCGCTGGCTGCCGAGGTCGCAGCTCATCTTTCCCAGGTCGAAGCGCTGATGGGCCGGAAATTCGGCGATCCGGGCAACCCGCTGCTGGTTTCAGTCCGTTCCGGTGCCCGTGCATCCATGCCGGGCATGATGGACACCATCCTGAATCTTGGTCTCAACGACACCACCATACAGGGCATCATTGCCCAGAGTGGCGACGAGCGCTTCGCATACGATGCGTATCGCCGCTTTGTCCAGATGTATTCAGACGTCGTCATGGGGATGGACAAACACTCCCTTGAACTGCTGCTGGAGCAGAAAAAAGAAGAGCGAGGCGTTCATCTCGACACCGAACTGAGCGCGGGCGACTGGAAGGATCTGGTAGCCGCCTTCAAAGCCAGGATCAAGGAAGAGCTCGGAACCGCATTCCCCGAAGATCCACAGGATCAGCTCTGGGGCGCGATCGGCGCCGTATTCGGTTCGTGGATGAATCCGCGCGCCATTACCTACCGCCGGCTGAATAACATCCCTGCGGAATGGGGCACCGCCGTCAGCGTCCAGTCGATGGTCTACGGCAACATGGGTGACGACTGTGCCACCGGCGTCGCCTTTACCCGCGACCCATCCACCGGTGAAGATTACTTCTACGGTGAATATCTGGTCAACGCCCAGGGTGAAGACGTCGTGGCCGGCATCCGCACTCCGCAGCCGATCAACCGCGCCAAAGCCACGGTGCTGCCTCCGATGGAGGAGGTGATGCCGGAGTGCTACAAGCAGCTGGTTTCCATCCGTTCAATACTCGAAAAACATTACAAGGATATGCAGGACATCGAGTTTACCATCGAAAAAGGTAAGCTCTTCATGCTTCAGACCCGTAATGGCAAGCGTACCGCACCGGCCGCGATCAAGATCGCGGTTGACATGGTTGCCGAGGGGTTGATCGACGAAAGAACCGCCGTGAAGCGCGTGGCCCCGGAACAGCTTGATCAGCTGCTCCACCCGTCACTTGACCCGAAAGCGGTCAAGAACATCATCGCCAAGGGGTTGCCGGCATCTCCGGGGGCAGTGTCAGGTACGGTTGTCTTTACCGCCGACGAGGCTGAATCAGAGGCGAAAACCGGCCGCAAGGTGATTCTGGTCCGTGTCGAAACCTCACCTGAAGATATCCACGGTATGCATGCCGCCCAGGGGATCCTGACCGCCCGCGGCGGCATGACGTCCCACGCGGCGGTCGTTGCCCGCGGCATGGGCAAGTGCTGCGTAGCGGGGTGCAGCGACATCAAGGTGGATTATGCCAACCAGTGCTTTACCGCCAAAAACGGGGTTGTTGTCAAAAAAGGGGACATGATCACGCTGGATGGAACAGAGGGCGAGGTCATGCTGGGCGCGGTGCCGACCGTAACCGCGCAATTGACCGGCGATTTCAATACGTTGATGGGGTGGGTGGACGGAATCCGCCGGCTGAAGGTGCGTGCCAATGCCGATACGCCGCATGATGCCAAGGTTGCCCGCCAGTTCGGCGCCGAAGGGATCGGCCTCTGCCGCACCGAGCATATGTTCTTCGACGCCGAGCGGATCGCCGCTGTGCGTGAGATGATTCTGTCCGAAGATGTTGAGGGGCGTGAGCATGCACTGGCCAAGATACTTCCGATGCAGAAAGGGGACTTCATAGGTCTGTTCCGCGAAATGA
>VFJM01000126.1 GCA_009886055.1 Geobacter sp.
GGTGTTTGATAATCTGCTCGTTTCCTTTCATGTTTCCCCCCTTTTTGTACGTGCGTTACGCCGTCAGATTTGAACCATACATGTATCGCTACTCTGCCTTCCTGGGCTTCAGAACATTTTTGTGCCTTGTGCTCGCAGGGCATATGCTGGTAATCACAATGCATGCCACAATCAATAGTGTTTATTTTCGTTGTTTTATGAATTTTTTTGAGAGCATTTCGATGTTAAGAAAGTATTCCAACGGGGAGCGTAAAATGACGTGAAGGCATGATTTACGGGAACCGGCGGCACCTGTTAAAAAAGTTAATTTCGCTACTTTTTATCCGGCTGGGATGAGGTAAACGCAGAGTTTCTGATTCAGGCCGATTATCCTGAATTATCCCGGGTAAATGTCACGATTACCCAAATAAATTATCTGCTCGTTTTGTACAGCTGTAAAAAAAATTAAACGGGGAGAAGGATACGTACGGACTGTTGTTTTCATCAGACATCCCCCGGTACCTGTTTTTTTTGTAACATGACGGGATAATTTCCCAAAGGCGGTTTACCCGCGGTAACCCGCAAATATACGGTTCTGGAGCGTACAGTTTTTGATATAATCCGATTGGTGCGAAACGTGCATTTTAGCCTGAAAATGAACGTGATCCATTCATACGTGTGGCCGGTGTCGCGCAGCGGTTTAAGGAGGCTATCATGCCAAAAAATCTGACCACCAAAATTCTTGAAGCCCATCTTGTCGCCGGCTCTCTGGTCCCCGGCACAGAGATTTCAATCCGGATCGACCACACCCTGCTGCAGGACGCCACCGGCACCATGGCGATGCTGGAGTTTATTGCCATGGGACTGCCACGGGTAAAAGTGGGGCTGGCGGCTCAGTACATCGACCACAACCTTCTCCAGACCGATTACAAGAATGCGGATGACCATGCTTTTCTGACATCTGCTGCAATGAAATTCGGCGTACATCTCTCCAAGCCGGGAAACGGAGTTTCCCATCAAGTGCATCTGGAACGCTTCGGAGTTCCCGGCATGACGCTTCTGGGCGCGGACTCCCATTCACCGACAGCCGCCGGGATATCTGTGCTGGCAATAGGTGCGGGCGGCCTGGATGTTGCCTTGGCCATGGCCGGACACCCCTTCAATCTTCCTTGCCCGAAGGTCATGGGGGTCAAGCTTACCGGAAAGCTTGCTGACTGGGTTTCGGGAAAGGATGTTATCCTTGAAATGTTACGTCGTCATACGGTCAGAGGGGGGATCGGCAAGGTAATTGAATATTATGGGGCGGGCGTCTCATCCCTGTCTGCTACAGATCGCGCTACCATTGGCAACATGGGGGCCGAGTTGGGAGCAACCTCTTCCATTTTTCCTTCGGATGAGAGGACGCGTCAGTTCCTGGTCTCGCAGGGGCGCGGCGACGACTGGCGGCCGCTGTCTGCGGATGAAGACGCCGGGTACGATGAATATGATGAAATTGATCTCTCCTCGCTGGAGCCGTTGATTGCCTGCCCCTCGTCACCCGACAACGTTGTGCCGGTCCGCGAGGTGGCGGGTATAAAAGTTGATCAGGTCATCGTTGGCAGTTCGGTGAATTCGTCGTACCGGGATTTGATGACGGTCTGTCGGATGTTGGAGGGGAGCCGTGTCGCGCCGGGAGTGCATTTCCATGTCAATCCGGGCAGCCGTCAGGTGCTGGAAAACGTTGCCCAGGATGGCGGCGTATTGATGCTGCTTATGGCTGGCGTCAGCATTCACCAGTCCGGATGCCTGGGGTGTATCGGCATGGGACAGGCACCGGGGACGGATCAGGTCAGTCTGCGCACCTTCCCGCGCAACTTCCCCGGCCGAAGCGGCACCAAGGATGACAAGGTATATCTCTGTTCACCGGAGACAGCTGCGGCGTCCGGAATTAACGGCGTCATTACCGATCCGCGTACATTGGGAGAGATCAGATCATACCCGGCAGTGCAGAATCCCGAAAAATATCTTCTGGATGATTCAGGCATTATCTTTCCGTTGGAAGATGGTTCTGCGGTAGAGATCAAAACCGGGCCCAATATCATCCCGTTCCCGGATTTCGAAGCGCTCCCTGATTCCCTTCAGGCGTGCGTCGTCATACTGCTGGGTGACAATATCACGACCGATCATATCATGCCGGCAGGCAATAATGTTTTGCCGCTCCGCAGCAATATTCCGGCCATCAGCGAGCATGTATTCGAACAGGTGGACGCTGGATTTCCTGCGCGTGCACGGGCCACCGGAAACGGAATTGTTGTTGCGGGCGAGAACTACGGGCAGGGCTCTTCACGCGAACATGCCGCCATTGCGCCACGTTATCTGGGGATCCGCGCCAAGATAGTCAAAAGTTTTGCCCGCATTCACAAGGCTAATCTGGTTAATTTCGGCATTGTACCGCTGGTTTTTAAAAATCCGGCGGATATAAACCTGTTCAAGCAGGGAGATCAGATCTCCATTCCCGGCATCCGACATCTTGTCGAGAGCGGCTGCCGTGAAATTCCGGTGTTTATCGACGGCCGCGAGGTCGTCACATTGCTGGAGATTTCCGACCGAGAGCGGCAGGAGCTTTTAGCGGGTGGTACGCTGAATTACGTAAAACAGAGCCGTCATTGAAGGAGCAGAAATGATATAATGACCCGCAAAACCACTGCGTGACATCACTTATTGTCATTTCAAAAAAATGTGTACGGTGACATTACCCCGCTTTTCGGTCCAGTTTTCAGGGGGAGGGTCGATCTCACTCAACAGATAACTTATACCTGGCAACGACTCCATTTATAGATAGGGTGAAAAAAGTCGGGCAAAATTATCACGGAGTTTAACTGACAGTGAACGCTGTTCAACCTCCTGAAGTGTCAATTCGCGGGAACCGGCAAATGCCCGCTCAAAAAGACGATGTATGGTAGTTGAAAACTCGGAATCAAACACACTCAGGTTCAGTTCAAAGTTCAGCTTCAGGCTGCGCGTGTCCAAATTGGCAGATCCAATGAGCGACCATATGTTGTCTACCAGCAACAGTTTAGTGTGAACAAAGGGAGGCGGTTGATAGAAAACCCGGATACCGTTAACTTGAAGTTCCCAAAGCAAGGCTCGGCTTGCCCAATCAACAAAGGGGAGATTATTACGTCCGGGAAGGATGATGCGTATATCAACTCCTCGAAGTGCTGCGGTAACGAGGGATGATATCATTTCGCGATCCGGAATAAAGTAAGGAGTCATGATGTAAACTTGTTTTTTCGCGCAAGAAAGAGCCCCCTTGATGATCTGCTCAATTTTGCGGAATTCCTTGTCAGGCCCGTCAGCGACGCAGCATGCCAGTGCGCTCCCTTGCGGCTCTATAGCAGGGAAAAAACAGGGATTTTGCAGTTTCTCACCAGTTACGAAAAACCAGTCTCCCAAGAATGTCCCCTGAAGGTCAGCAACAACCGGACCCTTTACACTGAAATGTACGTCATGAATTGAATCAATTACTGATTCAGAGGCGTTAAGGTGGCGGCTTCGGATATTCATTCCACCGGTGAAAGCTTCCAGCCCATCAACAATCAAAAGTTTTCTATGGTTGCGCAAATTGATATATGCGCCCAGGTGGAGTGGCAAATAACGTACTAGTTTTACCGGCGTGCCCCGAAAAGCCACACGCGGCGACTTACGGCTGTACTTTTCACCCAACGAATCGATGATGACCCGTACTTCGACTCCGCGCGTGGCAGCCTCTATCAAGTGTTCTACAAATTCAGCTCCGATCCCGTCAGCATCAAAGATATAACTCGACAGGTTAATGGTCTCCTGAGCGCGTTTTATGGCAACCAACATTGCAGGATAGGCTTCTTCACCGCCTATCAAAGCAATGATACGATTTCCATCACGCTGGCGAGATGTTACAATTTTCTCTTCAAGATGGAGTAGATCCGACAAATGTGCGGCAGAATCGGGAAGTTGTGGTTCAAAACGTTCCTGCTCTTCTATGGGATATATTTCAGTCCGGCTCAGCCAACGACCACTCTCCTGCCAACTTCTTGCTCGTTTGGAGATTCGGTTCATCCCCAGACACCAATAACAAAATGGGCCGATTAAAGGTACAGTTAGGTTTAAACTTACCCATACCAGCGCAGAACGGGAGTCGCGTTTATAGAGCAGCGCGTGGCCGGCCGCAGCCAGTGACAGCAGACAGGAACCGGCGACAAGACATGCGATCAGTAGATGATCCAAAGATCAGTCCAGAGCTATCGAAATATCATCTCCGTTCAGCTGCACCGGAAAAGTAGCAAGAACACACTCCGGGTGTTCAGCACACCTGCCGTCCGTCAGGCTGAAACGGTAGCCATGGCGCGGGCAGGATATATACCCCTCCTTGACGACGGCGGCATTCATCGGACTCCCCTGGTGAGGGCACTCGTTCTCGACGGCATAAATGGTCCCCTTGACGTTGACCAGCAGAATCTCCCTGCCGGCAACCGAAACGACCTTTTTCCCGAAATTGGGTACTTCGCTGATTTTTGCGACACAGTCCATACACACCCTCCTTATCGGTGATTATGCCCTGATATTCAGGATACGTGAGTTAACGAAATCCTTCTCTGCACCATACTCTGAAAATAATTTCTTACTTACCGATATCTGAACCTACCTGAAAAAAGCTCCCCTCGTCAATTGATCATATTCTTCTGAACCGTCTGAAACTATTTATTACAGCAGACGTGCCTAATTAGTAATCATATGCACAGTTTGATACACCTCATTGCCGGCATCTCGCACCAACAGTTAATTACAACTACCTGTATATAGAGTATTTTTGCTTGTTGGCACGTTCTCTGCTAGACACAGATCAACTTCAACAGAACGTGAAGCGATGGAACCAACGAAGCTTTCGTCTTATCACCGTTCAAAATCAACGATGAAAAGGAGAAGAAGATGAAACGAGTTAAGATGGCAGCAGCAGCGGCAGCAATCGTGGCAATGGCATGTGGTTCGGCAATGGCGACACCTTCGACTACGTACTGGACGCCAATGACGCTTGACATCCAATCGTACAAGGTAATGCATCTGGGTATCGACAACTATTTCACGGTTGCCAAGAAAGCAAATTCCGGTGAGCAGGGCGCATTTCCGACCGACTTGGGACTAACAATGGGTATTTTGCCGTTTGAAAAAATTCAGATGGAAGTCGGTATCGATGCCAACTACCCATCCGACTATCCATACTCGTTCAACGCAAAGATCGGAACCCCGGAAGACGCTCTTTTTAAGTACTCCCCCACACTTCAGGTTGGTATTTTCAACGCAGGAACTAAAAACAAGGTAACCAATCAGAATATCCTCTACGGCGTGATCGGGAAAACCATACCTATGGTAGGCCGCTTATCCGCCGGACCTTATATCGGTAACAAGGACGTGCTGAAAGATGCAAACGGCGAAAAAGAAAACACCGGCTTTATGGTTGCTTTTGACCGCGGCTTCATTCCGACCAAAGACGCTGCCGGTAATGAGTTCAACAAAGTTGTCCTGGCCGCGGATTACGCTTCCGGTAAAAATGCCATCGGCGCAGGCGGCGTCGGCGTCTATTACTTCTTCACCAAGGACATCAGCCTGCTGACCGGACCGGTATGGTTCAACGAAAAGGCGATCAACGGCGCTTGGAAGTGGACCACACAGCTCGACATCAATTTACCCCTGTAGTTCCTCCTGCTATCCGGGGGCGGCGTGAGGTGCCTCCCGCCCCCGACTTTTTTAGTAAGTTAGAAGTAGTTTTGCGCCGTCTTCTGGTAAAATACTACTTCGCGGGAGCTTAACCATATACACACAAGGAGGCTTGCACAATGAAACTTATCGAAGCAATAATCAAACCGTTCAAGCTTGACGAGGTGAAAGATGCCCTCAACGCGATCGGTATCGAAGGGATCACCGTCAGTGAAGTGAAAGGGTTCGGCCGCCAGAAAGGGCATACCGAGCTGTATCGTGGCGCTGAATATGTTGTGGATTTTATTCCCAAAATCAAGATGGAAATCGCCGTTAGTGACGACCTGGTGGCCAAAGTTGTCGAAACAATTCAAACCAGTGCCAAAACCGGCCGGATCGGTGACGGCAAGATATTCATCATCCCGCTTGAAGAGGCTATCAGGATCAGGACCGGCGAAAATGGCGCCGACGCGATCTGATAACGACGTAAAAACCACCTGTATCGGAGGAACATCATGAAATTAAAACTATATCTTGCTTCAATACTGTTTGTAATCCTGGCCGGGCTGATTCCGATCGCCGCAATGGCCGAAGAAAAGAAAGATGCCGCCCCGGCGGCAGCTACCGCTGCCTCGGCCCCGACTGCCACACTTGCAACTCCCGTTGCAGATGCCGTAAAACCGGCTGACGCAGCAACTCCTGCAGCGTCAACCCCGGCGACTCCGCCTGACGTCAAGCCGGTTTTGAATACCGGCGACACCGCCTGGATGCTGATCTCATCGGCGCTGGTACTGCTGATGATTCCCGGTCTGGCGCTGTTCTACGGCGGCATGGTCCGTCAGAAGAACGTTCTGTCGACCTTCATGCACTCCTTCGTCGCCATGGGCATCGTTGGCGTACAGTGGGCGGTGGTCGGCTATTCGCTCGCCTTCGGCGGCGATGTGGGTCACATGGGTCTGATCGGCGACTTCAGCAAGGTCATGCTGAACGGTCTGATCATCATGAAGGACGCCGCCAGCGGCACTGTCGACTGGGCGCTGTTCCAGAACTATACCAAGGAGCCGGGCGCAATCCCCGAGCTTGTCTTCGCCATGTATCAGTGCATGTTTGCCATCATTACCGTCGCCCTTATCTCCGGCGCCATGGCTGAACGAGTCAAATTTTCCGCCTACTGCGTATTCGTCCTCCTCTGGACGACCCTGGTGTATGACCCGCTGGCACACTGGGTCTGGATGACCGATGGCTGGCTGTTCAAGAAAGGAGCGCTTGACTTCGCCGGCGGTACCGTTGTTCACCTCTCCTCCGGTATTTCGGCCCTTGCCTTCCTGCTCTTCCTCGGCAAACGCCACGGCTTCCCGACCGAGCGGATGGCTCCGCACAATCTGCCGTTGACCCTGCTCGGCGTCGGCCTGCTCTGGTTCGGCTGGTTCGGCTTCAATGCCGGTTCGGCAATCGTCGGTGTCAACACCTCTGATGCCGCCGGCGGCCTGGCAGGTCTCGCCTTCGCCACCACGACCATCGCCCCGGCTGCAGCCGGCCTCTCCTGGATGATCGCCGAATGGATCCACTCCGGCAAGCCGAGCGCTCTCGGCTTCGGTTCCGGTGTCGTAGCCGGTCTCGTAGTCATTACCCCCGCCGCCGGCTTTGTACAGCCGGGTGCCGCACTGCTGATGGGTATTATGGCGGGTCTCGTCTGTTACGGCGGCATTCTGCTGAAAGCCAAACTGAAATATGACGATTCTCTTGATGCCTTCGGCGTACACGGCATCGGCGGAACCTTCGGCGCAATCATGACCGGTGTATTTGCCACAGTCGGCGCCACCGGGCTTATCGCAGGAAACTTCAAGCAGCTGATGATCCAGCTGATCGCCGTCGTGGCAGCGGGAGCCTACGCTTTTATCGTAACGCTGATAATCGCCTTCGTGCTCGAAAAGACTATGGGTCTGCGCGTTGACAAAGAAGATGAAATCAGGGGTCTTGATCAGACTCAGCATTCAGAATCAGCTTATAACAATATGTAGCCATCGGTTCTTATGCCGATAAAACGCCGCTAAGCTCTGATGCAGAGTTTAGCGGCTTTTTTTGTGGTTTTACACATTTCCCCACAGTTACCACATTGGTAACATGA
>VFJM01000423.1 GCA_009886055.1 Geobacter sp.
GATCCGTACCCTGGTTATAAAAGATGGCATGGTACACCTGCAGGCCGGTGGGGGAGTAGTTGCCGATTCCGATCCTGCGGCAGAGTGGCAGGAATCGGTCAACAAGGCCATGGCGGCGCGGCGGGCAATTGAAATCGCCGAGAAAGGGCTGGAATAAATGCTCCTGATGATAGACAACTATGACTCATTCACCTTCAATATCGTTCAATATTTCGGACAACTGGGTGAAAACGTTCAGGTACACCGCAATGATAAAATATCATTGGCAGAGATAGAAGCCCTGAGACCTGAACGGATTGTGATTTCTCCCGGCCCCTGTTCTCCGGAAGAGGCTGGGATTTCCGTTTCAGTCATAAAACATTTCGCCGGAATAATTCCGATTCTGGGAGTCTGCCTCGGGCACCAGTCCATCGGGTGTGCCTTTGGTGGCACGGTATTACGGAGTGCCTCTCTCATGCATGGCAAGACATCACCCATTTTTCACAACGGGCAGGAGCTGTTTGCCGGACTTCCGAACCCTTTCCTGGCCACCCGATACCATTCCCTGATTGTTGATCGCCCCACTCTCCCTGAATGCCTGGAAGTAACCGCCTGGGTCGAAAATGGCGAAATCATGGGGTTGCGTCACAAAGAACTTCCGATCTGGGGGGTACAGTTCCACCCGGAATCAATCCTGACCGAGGGAGGCATGGACCTGCTCAGGAATTTTCTGACTATCAGTGGCGGTTGATTCTCGCGCAACTCTCCTCAAACAGTCCGGATTCGCGTCAATTTTTCCGTTGACTTTTCTCGGCAGGAATTGCTAGAGTGATAATTCATTCAAGAACAAATTCAGGAGGAAGAAGTATGAAGTGTCAGACCGTACTTGCAGGTACCGAGTGTACCTTTTGGGGGAAACAGGGGTGTATATTTCCTGATGGTTCCTGCCAGACTATTGCCGAAAACTGTGAAGGGTGTGAACGCGTTGTGACCGGCAGCATTGGCCAGGTCTGCAGTGCATATCCTGCACCAGCCAAGAAATGGATCGGCGGAATCTGCAACTTTGCCTCCCACGTGAAAGTTGATCTCTCGATAGCTGAACTGAAGGTCAACCCGCTTAAGGCATCCAAAAAAGCTGCCGGCGCCAAGAAAAAGAAATAGTCTTCGCGTTCATAATTATCTCGATCAAGGGGGGGAATTTCTATTCCCCCCTTTTTTTATAGGGGTCCGTATGTCGTTCACCACCCTCACCTGCCCTTCCTGCGGCTCCAGCGTAAAGCAGTATCAAAACCCATTCCCGACGGTCGATATAATTATTGAGCTGGATTGCGGCATTGTCCTGATTGAACGAAGGAACGAACCTTTTGGGTGGGCTCTGCCTGGTGGTTTTGTAGGGTACGGGGAATCACTTGAGGCTGCTGCTGTTCGGGAGGCGCGCGAAGAAACATCGCTGGAAATTTCAAACCTGCGGTTATTGGGATGTTATTCCGACCCGGCGCGTGACGAGCGGATGCATACAATTTCAACGGTATTTATCGCATCGGGGTGTGGCATTCCCCGCGCAGCTGATGACGCACTTGATCTGGTCATCTGCAGACTGGATTCACTACCGGAGCGACTCTGTTTTGACCACGCACGCATCCTTGCCGACTATGCCGCAACAACTGCAACTGATACCGACCAACATCCCGCCACTCCCTGCAAGTAAGCGCAGCCTCAGCGTTACCCCGTATTTTCTGTATCCGCAATATTCCGTTTCAACACTTTGATGAACTCATCCGGGGGAAGTGGATGGCTGAAAAGAAAACCCTGGACCTGGCCGCAATTGTTTTCTTTCAAAAAGTCATACTGCGCTTGAGTCTCGACTCCCTCCGCAATTACATTCAGATTCAGACTGTTCCCCATGGCTATGATGGCGGTTGCTATCGCTGTATCGGTACTGTTCAGGCTGACATCCTGAACAAATGACTTGTCTATTTTTAGCGTATGAATAGAAAAACGCTTCAGATGAGCAAGCGAAGAGTAGCCTGTGCCAAAATCATCAATTGAAATATGAATACCTAAATCCGTGATCGATGAAAGAATCGACACGGCAAAATCGGGATTCTGCATGATAACGCTTTCGGTAATCTCAAATTCGAGATTATCAGGAGAAATGCCGGTTTCATTAATAATATTTCTGATCGACGGCAATAGGGATTTGTGCTGCAGCTGGTATCCGGAGATATTGACCGCCACCCTCAGACTGGCAATCCCTTCACTTTGCCACTGTACATTCTGGCGACAGGCCTCCCTGAGAACCCACTCGCCAAGCTGGACTATAAGGCCGTTTTCTTCGGCAAGCCGGATGAATTCGAGCGGATACAGCAACCCCAATTCAGGATGTTCCCACCTCAGCAATGCCTCCATGGCAACGATGCGACCCGTCGGAACATCAACCTTGGGCTGATAATACAGCCGAAATTCCTGATGTTCCAATCCCTTACGGAGACTGTTCGAAACAACAAACCGGCGGGGTGCATTCTGATCCATCTGGTTATCGTAAAACTGAAAGTTATTCCTTCCGAGCGCCTTGGCATGATACATGGCGATATCGGCTTTTTTCATCATCGATTCGGTATCATGATCGTCCTCAGGAAACATGCAGCCACCAAGGCTGGCTGTTACGAAAAGCTCGTGGTCTCGCAGGTGAAAAGGGAGTGCCAGTGATTTCATTATCTTGTCAGCCAAAAGCGTGACATTATCCCTGTTGCCGCTGTTCGCCAACAGAACAATAAACTCATCACCGCCGATTCTGGCTACCGTATCGGTTTCTCTCAGTGTCCGCTGCAGACGGGTGGCGACCAGGCGCAGCAGATCATCGCCGATTGCATGCCCCAGGGTGTCATTTATTATCTTGAATCGGTCCAGATCAAGAAACAGCACGGCAAAACAGGTTTTCTGGCGATTCGCGAGCGCCTTGGTCTGAAAAAGCCGATCTTCAAGCAAAACCCGGTTGGGAAGTCCGGTCAGGATGTCGTGATGGGCAAGCGAATGGAGGGCAGCCTGAGCACGCTTGCGCTCGGTTATATCACGGCAGACGCCCCACACTGCGGGGAAATCGTCACCCCGCACACCAGCGGTAAGGCTCATTTCAACATCGACAGACCGTTTTTCAGGTGTGGTGAACGAAACATCAATATGCGCAGTTTGAGATTTGTTCAGGACCTGTGCAATCAGGTCCGCAAGAAGTGGGTGCACGTCGCTATCGACTAATTCAAAGAGATTTCGCGACCTTGTGCTTTCTGCTTTTTCTTCTGAGAGGAGATTGATAAAGGTCTGATTTGCGTACAGTATGGTTCCGGCACTATCAACACAAAATATCAGGTCGTTGGCAGATGTGATAAAACCCAACAACGCATCTTCACTCTCTATTACCCGAACTTTGTCCTTGCGGATAGTATTCATGAGAAATGCGGCAATAAAGGCAACCGTCGCGTTCATCCCGGCCACCCAGAACCACATCAGCATCTGGAACAGAAAAACGCCATGCTGGGATGAGTCTACAAAAGGCATCTGCACAGTCGGTGTAAGATGTATGCTTTCCGCGGTAAGCAGGGCTCCGTAGAAAGCCGCTCCTAGTGTTCCTATAAGCCAGACATCCCGTTTGTCGTCAAATAGAAAAGCTGATTCAAGGGTGACAAGAAGATATGCCGGCCATACCCAACTGAACACACCGCCGGTAAAGTGGATGAGCACTGTTACAAAAAAGAGATCGAGACAGATCTGCAGGTGGATGAGGTAGGGAAGTCGGGAAAGAGAAGAACAGTTTAAACTGAGCAGATAATTATAGGTAACAACAGAAATGATGGTAAAGAGCAGAAACGTAACCTGGTGCGCGGTAAAGTGAAATCCGATCGTGCTGAATGAAAAACTGACTGCGGCGATCAGGGCGTACAGCGCAACAGCAGCAAGCATGACCCACCGGGTTCGCGAAACGATATGGGCACGCACGCAGCGGTCATCAAGGCGCTCTTCGGGGGTATGCGGTTCGTCTGCATTACGAATGATCCCCGACAGTATATCATTCCATGAACTGTTACCCTGCCGGTACAACTTCATACAATCACCGATACGTCAGATTTAGGGAGGGGAAAAATGCAGCTGAGGGACCGCAGCTATCAAACCGATCTCAAAACATTTGGCATAGTAAAGCATCAAACCAGCTTGCGCACGCTCATCAAGCTGGTATGAGATATTATCCCGCCAATACGCCATCAATCGGTCATGCCCCATCCAGCTTGCCTCTTTTGTACTCGTAGCAATCTGTTCCAGAAAGCCGGGGACAAGATCTTTCGCTTGAACCAGCTGCCGGGCAAGAGTCCTCAGTTCCGCACCTTCGGCGACCTCATTACGGCAGAGCCAGAGAGCAAAAACAAACGGGTGGCCGGTCCATGAGTACCACATTTCACCGAGATCGTACACGAACAGGTCCGATGCTTCCAAAGAAGTCCGCAGCGCCGAATCGCCGATAAGGAGCAGGGCGGATGTGTCACCATCGGCAACGGTAACGCCTGGCTGAGCGACTTCGTAGGTGCATGAACAGCCGAAGCGCCGGACCAGCAGGATCTTTAGCAAATTCACGGATGTGGCGGATTCGGAGCTAAGCCTGATTTTCCGGCCATCCAGTTTCTCGACAGGTACCCTGGAAAAGAGCAGTACACTTGCCACTGCGCCGACACTTGAAATGGAGAGCTGGGGTAGAATCCTGTAGCGCTCCGGGTGATACGCATATTCAATGGAGGAGGAAGGGCACACGTCTATCTCGCCAGCAAGAAGCATCTTGTTCAGTACAGCAGGAACGCCCGTAACAAACTCATACCCGGAACAGGGGAATTGCTCCCGCAGAACATGGAAGAGCGGGGTGCAATTCGCATACTCTATCTGTCCGATTTTCAGCATCAGCGCGTTGCAGAGTACAGTTTGTCAGCATCACCTTCTACTACCCGGATTCCTTCCCGCTCCAGCAGCTCTCCGGTCACCTGCCAATAGAGGGTGAGTGCATTGGCATACCCGACAACCGCCTTGATCTGATTGCTTTTGGAAACGGCAAGATCATTTTCGACATCCATAACATCCTTGATGGTTGCCAAACCAACCTCGTTTTTACGGATAAACGCCCGCAGCCGCTCTTCCGCAAACGCTTTCCCCCGGTCAGTTACCTCAATCTGCTTATAGCCGGCTTCAATCCCCCGAATAGCCGCTCTGACCTCTTTTGCAGAGTTTTCTTCCAGACTGCGGAGCTGCAGGGAGGCCTGTTCCGTTTTCAGTCTGCTTTTGCGATACTCGTTTTCGGCCGCACCGTTACCCAGCGGATATTTCAACTCCAGTCCGACGCTCCAGACCGGGTAGTCAAAGGTAAGCACCTTGTCCATGTTCCGCTGATAGGCACTATCGAGACCGGTTAGCTGGGCAGAGGCCGTCAAGTTCAGATCGGGGCGTGTCATTTGTCTGAAGTTTCTGGTTTGAAGTTCATTCAGTTCAAGGTTGCGTTTCTGCTCTCGTATGTCGGGGCGGTTTAACGCTTTCTGGATCGCTTCACTCTCGATTGCGGCAAAATAGTCACGCGGCGGAAGATCGGCCGTCAGCAGAGCTCCCCCATTGGCATCCATCTGCAGGAGCAGGCGGAGAACATCGATCTGGTCACTCACCGCCCGTTCGGCATCAATAAGATCTTTTTCACGGGTAACAGCGCCGAATTCCGCGTTAAGAACCTCCATAGCCGGCAGTACTCCTGCATTGACTCGCGCCTGGGTATCGGAAAGAATCTTTCGCGCCAGTTCCAGCGAGACTTGTTTCACATCTCGCTCCTCCCGCAGGCTGTAAAGCTTGTAGTATTCCGTGCGAACCTGCGCTACGGTTGACAGCAGACGGGCATTGAATCGTTCGAGTGATGCGTATTTTGAGGATCGGGATATATTGATGGCGATCTCGGTCGCCTCACGTCCGACATTTTTCAACAGAGGCTGGCTGATGCTGACCCCCAGCCCGGTCTGCCAACTGTTTGCAGGTATAACGACATTACTTTTGGCATAGCCGTTGTTGAAGGTTATGGCTGCTGTACCACCGGTCCAGAAAAGTTGGCTGAGGGAAGTGTTAAGAGTAAAATTCTGAGATTCGACTGTTTTTCCGCCGGAACTGATCGTAGCAGTCGTAGAATCGTTATAGCTGGTCTGAAGGATAAAAAGAGGGTCATACATCGAGCGGTAGCGGTTAATATCAGCCTCGAACTGGGCCGGATTATAAAGTTCAGCCCGCACGTCCAGATTCTTCTCGACAGCCATGCGAATGGCATCGTTCAGGGTCATTGAAAGAGGAGCTTCAGAAGAAAAAGCCGTAAGCGGAAGAATCAGCATTGAAAGTGACAACAGTATCGGTAAGTTCACGTAGGGTTCCTTTCAAATAAAAACAGGGCGAGATCACTGCATGATCCCGCCCTTATACCATAGTTAAGTAAAAGATTAATCCCTGTTTTCGATATAATCGGCATAATCACCGGCTGACAGGAGATTTTTCAGCTCTTCCGGATCGTCAAGCGAGACTTCAACCAGCCAGGCTCCGTCGTACGGATCGTCGTTGAGCAGTTCCGGGTTGTCCAGCGCTTCATGGTTGACGCTCCGGACAGTCCCGCTGAATGGAGCGTACAGTGAAGCAACCGTCTTATGAGCTTCAATTGAGCCAATCGAATCGTCCTGCTCAATTTCATCTCCTTCATCAGGCAGTTCCACACCTCTGACGGTACCCAGCTCTTCCTGAGCGAAGTCCGTAATACCGATAACCGCCGAATCGTTTTCAATTCTGACCCAGATATGTTCCTTCGAATATTTCAGTTCCTCTGGAAAGTCCATGGCGTCTACTCCAGCACGATTCGTTCAAGAAAAGAGGTATCAATATCACCTTCAATAAAATCCTTGTGGGCCATGATCCGCTTGTGAAAGAAGATAGTCGTTTTAATCCCTTCAATCCGGAATTCGTCAAGCGCACGCGCCATCCGCTTGATTGCTTCCTCTCGAGTATCAGCGTGGACAATCAACTTCCCGATCAGTGAATCATAATTAGGCACAACGGTATACTGGTCGTACACAAACGAATCGACACGAACACCGAAGCCGCCCGGTGGATGATACGCGGTGATTTTACCGGGACAGGGGGTGAATTTGAACGGATCTTCCGCATTGATGCGGCACTCTATCGCGTGCCCTCTGAACTGGATATCTTCCTGCTTGAAGCGGAGCGGTATGCCGGCTGCTGAACGGATCTGCTCCCGGACCAGGTCTACTCCGGTAATCATTTCGGTCACCGGATGCTCAACCTGTATCCGGGTATTCATCTCCATAAAGTAGAAATTATTCTGTTTATCCACCAGGAATTCAACAGTGCCGGCGCTGTTGTAACCAACGGCAGCAGCAGCCCTGACGGCGGCTTCGCCCATAGCTTTACGAATTTCAGGCGTGACAACCGTAGAGGGGGCCTCTTCGATCAATTTCTGGTGCCGGCGCTGGATTGAACAGTCACGCTCCCCCAGATGAATCACGTTGCCATGCTTGTCACCCAGAATCTGGATCTCAACGTGACGCGGTTTTTCGCAATATCGTTCGATATATACTTCAGGGTTGCCAAATCCGGACTGGGCCTCAGCACGTGCTGTTGCAAACGCATTCGGCAGTGCGGCCTGTGAATGAACTATTTTCATGCCGCGCCCGCCGCCGCCTGCAGTGGCCTTGATGATAACCGGGAACCCGATTTCCTTTGCGACTTTGACAGCATCCTCAACTGTTTTTACGCCCTCTTTGGTGCCGGGCAATATCGGCACACCCTGTTTGATAACAGCCTGCCGGGCACTGATCTTGTCGCCCATGATACGCATACTTTCAGCGGTCGGTCCGATAAAAGTAATGCCGCATTTTTCACATACCTCGGCAAAATTGGCGTTTTCAGACAGAAAGCCGTATCCGGGATGAATCGCCTCGGAATCGGTCAGTTCGGCTGCGCTGATGATGGCATTGATATTGAGATAACTTAAGGCACTGGAAGCAGGCCCGATGCAGACGCTCTCATCAGCCAGTTTGACATGCAGAGAGTGGATATCAGCCTGGGAATAGACCGCCACCGTCTTGATGCCCAGCTCCTTGCAAGCCCTGATAATCCTGACGGCAATCTCGCCGCGATTGGCAATAAGTACTTTATGGAACATGAAGCGAACCCCGCTTTGTGAATGGAATTAAAGTTTCTGGATTACAAACAGTGGATCACCGAATTCTACCGCCTGAGCATTGTCTTTGCAAATCTTTATGATCTTGCATTTACACTCTGCCTCAATCTCGTTCATCAATTTCATTGCCTCTACGATGCAGAGTACCTGTCCTTTTTCTACAACCTGACCGACAGTAACGTAAGGGTCCGCATCAGGACCGGGAGCTGCGTAAAAGGTGCCGACAATCGGCGAATTGAGCGTATCACCGGCTTCAGCTGCCGGGGTAGCAGGAGCGCCCGGTGCAGCTGCTGCAGGTGCGGAAGCCGGAGCTTGCTGATAGCCTTGGGGCGCATACTGCTGGGCTGCAGGAGCGGCAAATGTCACATATTCAGGCTTCTGTCCGCGCTTAATAATAATTTTCTCGTCCGAATTATCCATTTCAAATTCGGTGATGTCCGTTTCCGTCACAAGCTTTATCAGCAGTCTCAGGTCTTTGATATCCATTTCAGTTTGTCTCCTTTTACACAGTCTTGATAGTGGTGCATCTTTAATTAGTGTCGAACGTCATTCGCAAATCTACAGAACCAGCAATTGCTTATCGGCGCTGGTAAGAACGTTGCAGCCGTCACCGGTCACGACCACGGTGTCCTCAATCCTGACACCCCCGAAACCGGGGATATAGATGCCGGGCTCAACCGTAATGACCATTCCCTCTTCCAGCACTGCTGAACTACGCGGAGACAGTGTCGGCATTTCGTGGATTTCCAGACCGATGCCATGCCCCAATCCGTGCCCGAAATAGTCGCCGTACCCTTTGTCGTGGATGTATGAGCGTGCAACCTCATCCAGATCCTTGCAGCTGATGCCCGGTCTGACCGCCCGAATGGCGAGATCATGAGCCGTCCGGACAATTGAGTGGATCTCCCGCTCACGAATGCCCGGATTTCCGCAGGCTATCGTGACCGTTTCATCAGAATGATAGCCGTCTTTTAACGCGCCAAAATCGATTGTGACAAGTTCACCTGACTGAATGATCTTGTCGCTGGCCCTGCCGTGCGGCATGGCACCACGTTCCCCGGAAGCGACGATAAAATCGAACGCCTTGCCATCGGCACCACGCCGGCGCATCTCAAATTCGAGAGTCAAAGCAATGTCAACTTCACGTACACCGGGCTTGATATCCGCCAGCACCGCAGTCAAGGCCATCGACGAAAGTGTGGCAACCGAGGTGAGCTGTTCAATTTCGGCGCGGTCTTTACAGATACGGATCTCATCGAGACCGGGGCCAAGTTCGACGAGTTCAACTCCGCTCAACTTCTCAGACATACGCCGAAAGGCACTGACCGTTGTGTGGGCCGCCTCGAAACCGAGGCGGTCAAGGCCATATTCGTGGACCAAGGCGGCTACTGTGTCAATGCGAAGCGGGGCACATTCCCTGATTTCGGCACCCTGAACTTCTTCAGCGGCCTGCGCAGTGTACCGTGAATCGCACAAAAACCATGCCTGATCCTGCGATACCAGCAGCGCCCCTTCGGTGCCGCTGAAACCGCTCAGATACCGGATATTCCTGAGATCAGTAAATAATACGGCTTTCAGCGAATATTCTTCAAAGAACCGTTTCAGACGAGAACGCCTGTTTTTTAGCATAAATGAAACCCTGACTACAAACTGTTTTTACATACCGCTGTAAACAAGCGTGATTGACGTATGGATATTTATTTATTTTTAACGTGATTAAATAATGCCCGCAAGCCAAGCAGATAGCTGTCACGGCCAAAACCACAGATCTGGCCAATTGCAACCGGGGCGAGCATACTGGTATGACGGAATGTTTCCCGGCTGTGAATATTGGAGAGGTGGACCTCAACGGAGGGAAGTCCCACAGCCGACAGGGCATCGCGAATTGCGATACTGGTGTGGGTATACGCTGCCGGATTGATCAGTATGCCATGGCAATCCACTGCAGCGGCCTGGATGGCATCGATCAGTTCCCCTTCGGAGTTTGACTGAAAAAAAGAAAGCACGCACCCCAACTCTGAAGACAGCATCTCCAGAGAAGCATTGATATCCGCAAGTGTTTGACTGCCGTAGATCGCTGGTTCGCGTTTTCCAAGCAGATTCAGATTCGGGCCGTGCAGTACCAGAAATTTCATGATTAAGAAAGCTCCCGCAGTACTTCAAATGATTTGAGCTTGAGCATATAGCGCCCCTTGCCGATATTACCGTCACGTCTCATTATAAGGGCGGCAAAAAGATCATCGTTTAAAACCCTGATAACAACGCAGGTACGGCTAGTAGCTATGGAAACCTCTTCAAGGTCACCCATCTTGATAACGTCAACAGCACGCTTGATTTCTTTAAGTACGGTTGCATATTCAACCGACAGGAGCTGCATATCGAACTCCGACTGATCAACAACGGCTTCATCTATAGAAATACCGTCGTAGGCCATAATTATCGCAGCCAAGGATCCATCAACGCTCTTGACAATCGTGTTCAGTGAGTCTCTTAGCGACATGACTTAATCCTCCTGATATTTTCAAGCCACCCGTCAAGCGTAGCAAACGCTTTGCCCGCTGTCCCCTTCAGAGGTGACACAGAAGCGCTACTCTCCAGCCCGGAAAGATCAGCTGAAATGTGCTGCTGTTCAAGCGCAGGCGTACCATAAGACGCCGGCAGTACCGCTGGTCCTGCTTCCTGAAAAGGCTCTTCTGGCGGGAAACTGAAAACAGGCTCATCACCGGCTTCCTCTTCAAAAGTATAGTCAAATTCCGAAGCAGCATCTCCCGGGCCGGGTTCCAGTTCCTCGAGTTCGGCCACCCGCTCTTTTATTCCCTGGTCCGCAGGATTCTCGGCCAGAATAGCACGATAAATCTCAAGCGCTTTATGGACAAATCCCTGTCTGGCATACAGTTCAGCGAGGGTGCTGGTTGAAAGCGGATCGAGGTGCGGGGCCGCCTCGGATGGGGCCGCCTCGAACTGGAATTCCGGTTCCGGTTGATTTTCTTCCAGAACATCTAACTCTTCCAGCATCTCCAGATCTTCAATAATCTCTTCATCATCTTCATCCGGTTCAAGGGAGGGTTCTGTCACCCCCGCTGATCGCTCGAGCGATTCCAGCTCGACCCGAATCTCCGCATCATCAGGGGCAAACTCCAGCGCAGTCCGGAATGCCTGACAGGCAGCAGCCTGATTACCCGCTTCAGCATAGAGACGCCCCAATAGCTTTTGAGAGGGGACATCCTCGGGCAACGCCTCGGTAACCAGCTGTAAAGCCGGCAGAGCCTCATCATTCAATTCCTTGGCATGACACGCCAGAGAAAGCGCTCTTTGACCGGACAGGTACCGGGGATGCTTGATTACGCCCTGCCGCGCAACATGAAGGGCGTCATCGACCAGCCCCACCTTGAGGTACACATCCGACAGCCGGGCGAAACAGTACGAGTCCGGTGATTTGGCAAGCTGTTCCTCCAGGTTTTTGATGTCCGTCCAGAATGAAGCTGAATCCTGCATGGTCAAGCCTCCAGCCCGCTCAGTATGAGAAGCTCCTCAGGAGTATGGTGCGACATGGCATACATGCCGATGCCCTTGTTGCAAATAAAGGTAATACAACCGCCCTTGGATTTTTTGTCGGCGGAAACGGCTTTCAACAGCTGCTGACGGTCATAGTGCGGAATTTCTACCGGCAGCCCGCACCGGGTGATAAGGGCGAAGATCCGCGAGAAGTCCTCCTGGCTGCACATCCCTTCGGCAACCGAAACCCTGGCGGCCAGCACCATTCCGAGCGCAACAGCCTCACCATGCACCAGGCCGCGATAGCCTGAGAGAGATTCAAAGGCGTGCCCGAGCGTGTGGCCGTAATTCAGGATGGCACGCAAACCGGCTTCCTTTTCGTCGAGCTCTACCACCTCTGCCTTCAATTGACAGGAGCGAAGAATCATCTGTATCAGGAGATCCGGGTCCATCGCCAGAATCGCGGCACTGTTTGCTTCTACAAATTCAAAAAACGGGAGGTCGACAGCCACCCCATATTTAATAACTTCGGCAAGTCCGGCACGGAACTGACGCTGATCGAGGGTAGCCAGAGTATCAACATCAATCAACACCAGACGGGGCTGATAAAAGGCGCCGATCAGATTTTTACCCTTGGGGTGATCAATACCTGTCTTGCCGCCGACACTGCTGTCAACCTGGGCTAAAAGGGTGGTCGGCACCTGGACAAAGGGGATACCCCTCATCCATGTTGCGGCGGCATAGCCGGCTACGTCCCCCACAACACCGCCACCAAGTGCAACCACGAAAGAACCGCGATCAACCCCGGCCGCGAGAAGATTATCATAGAGCTGATTCAGCGTCGTACTGTTCTTATATTCCTCGCCGTCCGGAATCTCTATCTGCGCAACGGTGAAGCCGGCAGACGACAGGGATTCATGCACAGCCGCACCATACAACGGAGCAACAGTCGGGTTTGAAATGACTGCAGCAACCCCCTTCAGTCCGATATCACGGCACCGCCGGCCAAGCGAGGCAAGAGCTCCGCGCTCAATGACAATATCGTAGCTGTTCTCAGCAAGATTAACGTGCAGTACGCTCACTCAAAATCCCTTCAAACGGCACAGAATCTCTGCCGCGACATCTTCCACGGATTTTCCATCCGTGTCAATTCTAATATCAGCGTCGGCATAAAATTGTTCGCGTTCATCCATAAGCGTTGCTGCACGCTTCGCGGCATCCTCACCAGCCAGCAGAGGCCGGTCGCTGCACCCCTTCAGACGGGACAACAGCTGTGCCAGCGTCACCTTCAGGTTGACGACCACCCCCCGGCTCCGCATCAACGCGCGGTTCGACGCGGAAATAACCGCTCCGCCTCCTGTGGCAACCACACTCCCCTCTCCCGCTGAGAGAACCTGCCCCAGCCGGGAGCTTTCCAGGTCTCGAAACGCCTCTTCACCATCGCGGGCAAAGATATCGTTGATTGAGCATCCCGCCGCAGAGACTATTTCAGCATCCAGATCTATAAAGCGGCGTCCGAGCCGCTCCGCCACAATTTTGCCGACAGA
>VFJM01000085.1 GCA_009886055.1 Geobacter sp.
TCTGGATGATTATTACCTGCAGCAATTCGGCGAGGTAAAAAGCGTTCAGCTCCAGAAAGCGATACTGTCGGTATCTCCTCAAGCACAAGAATCCGCCCGGTGCGGCATGCCGCTCAAGCATGGCTTGAAGCGCGACTGGAACCTGCTGGAGCAGACGACGCAGAAAGTTCTGGCGAAACAGCTGGCAGCTCCTGTGCTGACAAGCCCGGCTACTTACACATCAGCCTCCGGACACTTCACGGTGCACTACACCACCACAGGGACAGACGCACCGCCTATGACTGATGTCACCGGCATTATAGGTATCCCGGATTGGGTCGAAACGGTAGCCGCCACCTTTGAAGAGGTCTATGCAAAGTACAGTACCATGGGGTACCAGCAGGCTCCAACAGCAGCCGGAGTTCCATACGATGTATATCTGCTCGATCTCGCTCCGCTAGGATACTATGGATTAACCAACAGCGGCGTGTCCGCTGCATCGTCAGGCTTTCCCAGCGCCTTCACCAGCTGGATGGAGATTGACAACGACTTCGCTGATTCGATCTATACCCCCTACATCCCGATCCAGAGCCTGCAGATCACCGCTGCCCACGAATATCACCACGCCATTCAGTACGGATATAACTTCTATTTTGACATCTGGTATGCGGAAGCAACCTCCACCTGGATGGAAGATGAACTGTATGACAATGTAAACCAGCTTTACACCTACATCCCCGCCTGGTTTAACCAGAGCAGACTACCTCTTGATACTTCAGAAAGCATCTCGACGGGAGGGGGATACGGCCGTTGGATCTTCAACCGCTACCTGTCGGAAACTCATACGGCAACAAGCATACTCAAAGTATGGGAAGCAGTTGCACAAACTGAAAATTGCATAACAACCAACAATGTAAAAAGTTGCTATGACATACCAATGTCTCCTGTTATCAACAACGTACTGACCACTTATAACAGCTCTCTCGGCAATGATTTTTTTGGTTTTGCCAAGCGTGTCTACACAAGAGACTGGCCCCTCCATCTCGGCTCTTCTGAAACAGACAAAATACATGCCTATTCACCGGTCGCAGCATACTCTGTGTACCCTGTAA
>VFJM01000309.1 GCA_009886055.1 Geobacter sp.
ACCTGCAGCTCTTCAAGCTTCGGCACCACCATCCGCTCGGGCATGGCAGTTATTGACGGTTCCAGTCGCGATATTTCTGTCGGGCGTTCACCGCGTACATCGATCACCAACCGGGCCGGATCTGACAGAGGAAATATCTTATAGTCCTTGATGTTTTCGGTATCCAGAACCACCCTCACCACTTCCGGTTTGTACTGACCGACCCGGGCCCCCTTCAGCAAGCCGTCTCCAATGGTGATATCTCTCACACTTTTCCCGAGGCGGGTCCGCTTCAGATCGATATAAACCCGCCCTGGTTTTCCGGGCGAACCTTTACCAAGCTCGTGAGTCTCCCAGGTAACATCCCGGTCAAGTTCCAGTGAAATACGTGTGTAATCGGGGTTTGACCAATGCTTCATCTCATTGAGAACAGCTGAAGGGCGGGTACTGGCTGATGTCTGTTCGCTGAAAGCAGCCTTTTTCTTCTTGGCTGCAACGGCCGGTAACGGCAGAAGCAGGCAGGAGATAAGGGTACAAAACAGCATGTAAAGGAATTTATTCATGTATCCGCTTTATGAGTTTCATTGGAAGAACAACGTACCCTTGTAACAGAAATCTCTTAATGTTTCAACTGATTGGCTTGCGTCGCGCGTGTGGTGGTTTACCACTGCTGTCCCGACCCGGTCCGCTTTTTATCGAGGGGGCTTTTTTGAATATTTTAGGAGCGGCATTTTTTACCACAATCAGACGGTCCCCCAACTGCGCGCCATTCAGGAGATCAACCGCTTCCCCCGCTTCTTCTTCAGTAGACATTCTGACGTATCCGCATCCTCTGAATTCACCGGAAGCAGAATCGGTTACCAGATGGACGGACGTAACCGTACCCACCACGGAGAACAGCTTTCGCACTTCATCTTCCGTGACTAAACCGGATATCTGCCCTACATATACTTCAACACCCATCTATAGTTTCCTTTCACGTAGTCCGGCTATCAAATGTAACCCAGCTATTCAATGAGCTGCCGTAACCAGGCCGGAAAATCCTGCCAGGGGAGTGCTGTAATTCCAAACGGGAGTTGCTGCTCGTGAGGCACCCGGCACACAAGAATTCCCGGTTCACAGTTTTCTTCTCCGGCCAGAACCCGAAACCTTTTGAGACCATCCAGGTGAGTCGGCTGCGGAGTAGAAGTCAGCTTGATCTCTATCGGCACAAGTTTTCCTTTACCTTGCAGGATCAGATCAACCTCCAGCCCATCGTGAGAGCGCCAGTACCAGAGCGCCGGTTTCAGCCCCGCATTCGTAAATGACTTGACCGCCTCCACCACCATAAGCCCTTCAAAAAGCGCTCCACCCATGGCGCCGGACAAAGCCGCTTCGGCACTCGGTTGACGGGTGAGAAACGCGACAATCGCCGGATCGAACATGTAGAGCTTGGGGGACTTGGTGATCCGCTTACCCAGATTATTGAAAAAGGGAGGAAGCAGATAGAGCAGGTAGGATGCCTCCAGCAGACCGGCCCACGATTTTACAGTAGGCAGGGTAACACCGGTTTCACGGGAAAAATCAGCGCTGTTGAACTCCTGTGAGTGGCGGGCACAAGCCAGGGCGACAAACTGTTCAAAGGCGCGCAGATCTCGTATATTCTGCAACTGCCGCACATCCCGCTCCAGATACGTCTGGATATAGGCACGCAGCCAGAGATCCCGCTTTTCCGGGTACAGCGCCGGTTCGGGATAGCAGCCGTTCCAGAGAATCTGCTCAAGCGGCAACGTTCCTCTTCCCAATTGCTCGGAAATGCTGAACGGAAGTTGATCGAGAATGGCGACCCGGCCAGCTAATGATTCACTGACATTGCGCATCAGATGAAACTGCTGCGAACCGGTCAGCAGCCAGCGGCCGTTGCGGTGGCGATCTTTATCAATTCGCAGTTTGAGTGAAGGAAGTAGTTCGGGAGCATACTGGATTTCATCGAGGATCAACGGTTTATCGCCGAAGCGGTCAAGAAATCCGTTCGGATCGGCAAGGGCAAAGGATCGTTCCACCGGATCGTCGAAGCTGACATAGTCAAAATCGTTACCGATCTCATGCTGGAGAAGTGTGGTTTTGCCCGCCTGACGGGGTCCGGTGACCAACACAGCAGGAAACTGGCTCATGGCTTTTCGCAGGGTATTGGATAGATGGCGTCGGAGATACATGCTGACAGATATAAAGTGCTATTTTATATTTGTCAACATATTGTTTTTGAAGACGTTACTGTTAGTGAGAACGCACATGCCGTTATTTAAGTTAAACTCTGGTAGGAGTTGGGATCCTTTCCTCTAGTGTTCCCCTCGGCTTTTTTGTCGCCGCATAAGCGATAAGCAGAACAAATGATTCAAGCTGCTTTCATCGGATGCTCTTTCAAATATGTGCGTAGGGCATCGTTCATGCGAGTCTGCCAGCCTTTGCCAGTGGCCTTGAATGTCGCAAGTATTTCACGGTCAAAACGTATGTTCTGTGAATCTTTTACGCCGCTGCCCAACTTGCGCCCCGGCTTGGGTGTGAGGATTTCATCGGCCACCTCTTTGCTGAAAAGTTCATGCAGTACTTCTCGGGCAGGGCGGGCATTCTTGAAATCCTCGGCAGTCCATTCCGGGTTTTCGTCATCAATCATGTATGGATTCGGTTTAGTTGTTGCCATATTCTTTTACCTCTCTGTTCTTTGTTTTTCTGAAACTTACAACGTGAACCGCTCCGTTTCTTGGGGTTATCACTGCAATATGGAGGCGATCTCCAACATAGCCAAAAACTCTGAAGCGGCGTTCAGGCTGCTTTGGCAATTGGTTCCGAACGAATAACACCACGGCACCGTGAAAGCAGTTCAGTCTCGCCGGCCTTCCAGAAGGCACGCTGTTCTTCTGGTGATGAATCCTTGATCTGCTCGTAGATGTTGGCGGCAGCGACCCGCTTCATGGCAACACAATCAAAGTTCTTGGTCTTCATCTTCAATCACCTCCAAAGGTGAGTAGATCATCAGGGCATTATAACCGTTCAGCCTGTTGACGGCGTTACCCACTTACCATCAGCGCGTCACTTCGAACAAGCCGCTGCGACCAAAATATCAGGCCGCGTGTGTATGAATTTTTATTTCATCCACCAGATTTGGATTACGATCCAGTAAGTGCAGCAGTTTGAGGGTAGAAGTATGCGGCTCGATCTTGCCCCGTTCATAAAGAGAAAACGCGTTAGGACCACCACCGAAGATGGCAGCTGCTTCTTTTTGGGTCAGCCCCAGTTTTTTACGGATACGGCGCACTTCCTGGCTACACAGTTCGCGGGTTCTCAGCACAAGGCCGTCACCAGCTTCACTGACTCGGATGCTGCTGTCGTTGTCGAACCAACCGTCGCCACAGGAAGAGCAAAACCAGCCTGACAGGCCGGTCAATGTTATGGATTCGCCGTTATGGGTAATTACTTCGGTATGGTTATCATCACGAACCATGCTGTAACTGCCGCAACTTGTACACTGAATTGATCTGCTCATGGCTTCATTTCTCCTTAAACTGGATAACCGGCCTGCCCTCATCAGGGCGCGAAACCTTGATGTAAGCGATTCTGCCAAATGGTGTCACAGCGTGGTAGACATCCTGCCACAGGGTGTGATCGGCAAAACTGGTCATGGATTTGTAAAAGTTTTCACGACGGAGCAAGCAGACCACTGCCACCATATCGGCATCCGTCAATCCCATTTCGTAACCGTTCAAACGTGCAGTGCGGGTAAAAGCGGCAATGCCGCTACGGGCAACAACTTCCTGAATGACTTCGAGTCGATAGTGGGGAGTCCGTTTTTCCATTGATCCATAATTAACCAATATGGTTAATTTGTCAAGAAAGGAAATATTGCGTAGAAATAAAGTCAGTTTTTCCGTGTGGCCAGACGGGCAACTCTTACAACGGTATTCTTGTCGCTACGGACGGGGATCTTTCTGAAATGCTTGAGGAGTTCGGCTTCGTCGGCGGGCAGGTGGGATGAAGCGGGGTCGGCAACGGTTGCCGCCGTTCAGCGCAATATCATCAAGGCAACCCCACTCACCCAGCCAACCATCAGCGATGCCCTGAAAGTTCTCCAAACGGTTTTCGGTATAACCACTTTGACCGATTCGGAAAAAATTCGCGTCGACGTAGCGCCATTTGCGATCAACGGTACGCCGCTTGGAAACGGGATAATCGATTCCGCAGATGTGATTGCAATTCTGCGGAGAAGCATTGGGATAGGGGTTTGGTAGTAAGAACGGTAAAAGCAATTTACAGGGATAAAGGGGATACAGGACCCTCTGGGGCCTAAAGGGATAACGGCACGAGCAAGAATCTTTGGAATGTAAAACAAGAATCTTCTTTTGTGGTTAAACGATACTATCCCATTCATCCCCTGTATCCCTGTTAAAACGACCTTGTTCGCTATTGTAAGGAGAAAATTTGACATGAAAAATATACTGCTCTCTCTCGCACTGTGCCTTACACTACTTGCCCTAGCCGCCTGTGGTGGTGGAAGTAGCCCAACGACAACAACAACGATAACCCCTCCTACGGCAAAAACAACCGCGACTCTGACCATAAACCTGACCGGCACTCTCCCCGCCAGCACCGCCATTGCCGGGGCCGATTTCACCCTGACCCTTCCGGCCAACGTCACCCCTGCCACTACCGGCGGAGTTGTCGCAACCAGTGTCGTCACCAACAGCGGAACCTTTTCCGGAAGTACGCTCGTACCGCAAGTTACCTACACAGCCGCGGCCTCATCAACTCCAGGCACACTCAGAGTGATCCTGTCCAGCTCGGGAGTCGGCGGTGTGACCCAGGTGGGTGCTGTGGCCACTATCACTCTGCAGCTTGCTAATAGCGCAGTGCCGACAACGGGTAGTTTCAGCTTGAGTGCCGTGAGTGTGACTGATGCGGTTCTGTATAATCCGATCGGCGGGATGGGGGCGACTGTTGCGAGTGTGACGCTGCAGTAAGCGGGAAAAGGTAAAACCTTAGAAAAACGGGCCTTCGATTATTTTTTCCGAAAGCCCGTTTCGTTTCCAGAAGCAGTCGGGCAGGGATTTAGCTGGGAATAGATCGTTTTCATGGAGTTGGTACTATGTCAAATCGAAACTTATGTTAAAAAGTTTCGATTCAAATCCAATATATTTGATAAAAGTGGCGACGTACACACTCGTGGGATTCGATAGAAAAATAGATAACAACGTCCTGCCAGGACCCCCCCCCCCCCCC
>VFJM01000055.1 GCA_009886055.1 Geobacter sp.
GACAGGTTATGGACAGTAAACCTCACATTACCGGGCGCTGCATGGACAGATGAGTTGAGCCCCAATGCCATAAAAACAATTCCAATAATGATTTTTTTAATTTTCACGATGCATTCCTTTTCATTGTGGTGAAAGGTTAACCTTTTACCTCTTGTTACCAGCTTTGAACGCCTACTGCCTTACGAAGAATAAGAATTGAGTCAACCAGGTCGATTCTACCGTTCGGATTCGGCTGTCCATTCAGGAGCGGTCCGATATCGGCATGGGCCAGTTCCTGTTCGGTTGGTGTCAGATTGTTTACAACGAGACGGATTGCGCGAAGGGCATCAGATACGGTGACACTCCCATCTCCATCAAAATCTCCATCAGGGAACGTGTAGGTCAGCGATTTGACTGAACTGTTGCCGGCGGCATCGGTGGCCACGACACTCAGAAGTTCCGGTTTGTAATTGACGCCGGACAGATCGGCGCTCCAGGTGTCGTTAGTTGCTGTTACCGTTCCGATGCTGATGGCGCCTTCTTTCACCATGACGCTGGCGCCCGGTTCAACCGTGCCGCTCAGGCTTGTCGGTGCAACACCGGTTGCCGCGTTTATTGTCAGTGCAGGAGGGGTGGTATCGTAAATCACGTTACGTGTGGCTGTCGTGGCATTACCTGCGGCATCCGTTGCGAAGACCGACACATGATAGTTTCCTTGCGCCGCAAAGTCAATGTTGAAGGAAAAACTGCCGCCGGTGAACGGCAGTGACGCTACCGTATCATTCACCGAGTAGGAAAGTGTCAGGTTAGTGCTGTCATCAACACTCCCGCCGATGGTCACGTTGGGGGAGTTGACCGCGATATCCTGAGCAGGCGATACGATCGCCACTACCGGATTGACGGTATCGAGTGTAATGGAGCGCTTTACCGTTGAAGTGTTGCCGTACAGGTCGGTTGCTACAACTTCGATGGTATTGAGACCGGCGGCGAGTTCTATGCCGGCTGACCAGTTGTTGCTGCTGTCGACAACGGCCGGCATACCGGCGACAGTTATTGTTGCCACCTTGTCGACACTGCCGAGGATCTGCAAACCTGATTTGTTCGTAAATGAGTTGTCCATGGGGGAAGCGATGGCGACAACCGGCTTGGTAATATCAAAGAAGATGGTTCTGCTGTCGCTGGAAACGTTGCCGGCCATATCGCCGGCGACAACCGTAATCAGGTTGGAACCGTTAACAAGTTCTACCGGAACACTGAAAGAGCCATTCTCCACTGTTGCCGGAACATTGTTGACCTGTACCGTGACAATGCTTGCGTCTTTAACTGTGCCGGCAATGTTCTGAACCGGATTGCTGGTGTAGCTGCCGTCAGAAAGGGCGGATACCACCAGCTCAGGGGCGACTGAATCCAGGGTGATGCCTACTACGGTTGTAGCCGCACCGCTCATCGGCTTCTGTGCAGATACGCTGAGAGCGTTCATACCCTCCGCAAGAGCAACCGTGTATGACCAGGTGGTGTCTATAACTGTTGCAGCCCCGCCTGTGGATGTCGTTACGTTTGTAACCGTAACCGTCGCACCGGCATCAACCGTTCCGGTGACAACCAGATTCGAGATGTTGGTAATTCCGGGGACCGAGGATGAGACAGTCACAACGGGCACCGGCAGCAGGTAGGTTACGTTTACTGATTGTGCCGGCGCCGTGTTACCGGCTGCGTCTTTGGCTGTAACGGTGATCACGTTGCTACCCGCAACCAGTCCGGTAATATTGCTTTTCCAGGTGGTTGACGAGGTATACACGACAGTACCTGATGCGGTGGAACCGGTAGTCACCCCGACCGACGCGCCCGCTTCCACTGTGCCGCTGATGGTGACGGCAGGTACAAGGACAGTTGCAGGAACGGGATCAATACTGAAGGCGGGAGGGGTGATATCAAACGGGTTCGTGCCTCCGTCTATACC
>VFJM01000235.1 GCA_009886055.1 Geobacter sp.
CCATGTGGGGAATACGGGTGGCGCTGTCGTGGGTGGCGGCGAGTTGGCTGCATCTCTCGCTGTATGCCGTATGGGGGGTCTTCCTGATCGACTGGTATTTCCGCGGGGCGGCCTTTGCGTGGCGGTATCACCGGCGGGATTTACATGGTGTGGCGCTCTAAAGTCCAAAACCAACCCCCCTCTGATCTCCCCTTATCAGGGGGGATTTAGAGGGGTTTGCTATGCCCGTTCCAGTCCGGCAAAGCGGAGCATAAGCTTTTTCGGTCCAACCGAGTTGAACCAGACAACAACCTTCTGCCCTTCACCCTCACCCTCGATTTTCCGGACGGTGCCGACCCCGAACTTGCCGTGGCGCACTTTCATGCCGATGTAGACGCCGTCCTGTTCTTCGGGCGGTTCGGGGATCATTTCGATATCGTCGGAGCTGGAGAAATCCAGAGCTGCGGACAGGTTGTGAGAAGGAGGTGAGGGGTGAGGGGTGAGGGGTGAAGATACGGCAGTGCCTTTCCACCCCTGACCCTTTACCCCTGACCCCTCACCTCCATCCTCCAGCAATTCCGGTGGAATATCCTTCAAAAAACGCGACGGCGGGTTGCACTGCTCCTGGCCGAACAGGTATCTCCGCCTGGCGTTCAGCAGATAGAGCCGCTCACGGGCGCGGGTCATGCCGACGTAGCAGAGACGCCGCTCCTCCTCCATGCCGTCCAGATCGTCCAGGGAGCGAACATGCGGGAAGAGCCGCTCCTCCATGCCGATCATGAAGACGGTCTTGAACTCCAGCCCCTTGGCGGCATGCAGGGTCATCAGGGTGACCGAAGGCTGGCCGACCTCCCCCTCCTCAAGGTCGGAAACCAGTGACACCTGCTCCAGAAATTCGGACAGCCCCGACTCGGGGTTCTTTTCACTGAATTCCTCGATCGCAGCCAGAAGCTGCTCAAGGTTCTCCAGCCTCTCGGCATCATCCTCGTCTCGACTGTTCTTCAGCCGCTCCAGATAGCCGCTCCCCTGCATGACCGACCGGGCCAATCCCGCCAGGCTGCAGCTGGAGGCGGTTTCGCGGAAACCATCCAGCAGGGCGGCAAAGGAGGCAACCTTGCCACGCGGACCGGCGCTTAACAGCCCATCCCGGCCGGCATCCTGCAGGGCATCGAAAAAAGTGCCCCCCTGCCGGGTCGCCTGCATGGAGATCTTGTCAACGGTCGTGTTGCCGATACCCCGCGCCGGGACGTTGATGATCCGCTTCAGCGAAACCTCATCGGCCGGGTTGTCCAGTACCCGGAGGTAGGCCAGGATATCCTTGACCTCCAGGCGGGAGTAGAAACGGACCCCCCCGACGATGTGGTACGGGAGGGCGCTGCCGACCAGCGCCTCCTCGACCAGTCGCGACTGGGCATTGGTGCGGTAGAAGACCGCCATCTCTTCCAGCGGAACACCGCCGTTTCTCAGCCGTCCGATTTCGCGGCCGACAAAACGGGCTTCCTCCCGGTCTGATTCGACCCGTTCATAGCGGATCTTCTCGCCGGCCGGATTTTCGGTCCAGAGCGTCTTTC
>VFJM01000375.1 GCA_009886055.1 Geobacter sp.
AAATCTGGCTGAAGAGTTGCGCCGAGAAAGTATTGACTTGGCATTTATTGCTCTCCACGGCTCATATGGTGAAGATGGCTGTGTGCAAGGACTGCTTGAACTCCTGAAAATCCCCTATACCGGTTCCGGGGTACTGGCAAGTTCGCTGGCGATGCACAAACGTTTTGCCAAAACGATGTTCACTGCTCATGGCCTGTTGACAGCTCCGTTTCGTAGTTATCAAAAAAACGAAATCATAGATCTCAGCCAATTGCCGTTTAGCTTGCCTATTGTTACTAAGCCATCTCAAAGCGGGTCTTCAGTCGGGATAAAAATTGTCAAATCTGGGGAGGAGCTGCCGGAAGCACTTGACCTCGCCTTCATGCACGATGACGAGATTCTGGTGGAACAGTTTATCAATGGGAAGGAGGTACAGGTAGGTATTCTTGATGATCAACCAATAGGTGCAATAGAAATTGTATCACACAATGAATTTTACGATTACGACGCAAAATACGGGGTTGGCAAGGCGGAACACATTTTCCCAGCGCGGCTCACCCCCAAAGTTTATAACAGCGCACTTGAAGTCGGGCGTGCGGCGCACCATGCCTTGGGCTGCCATGGTTATCTGTAACCCAATTTATATTTACGCTGTGATAAATTTATTTGATTCTTATGATAACAACATTCGGTTTAAAAGTAATGATACCTACTAATGTTAAGTTAAAGCAAATCGACATTGCTTCTCTGCTTGTCGTGGACCTTGCCAATAACGATTTTTTCGTCTTTGGCCGGTCTCGGAACTCCAATATTTCTTATTATGCATGCTGCATGTACGCGGAAAACCGCTTCCAGGAAAGCGGCTTGTCGTCTGCCAGACTATTACAGGGAACTGAAAACTGTGGCGAGGACCTTAGTCCATGTTGAGTATCCTCTTCAGTTCGGCTTCCCATTTTTTATTTGCCTCTTCCTTTTCTTCATCATACTCGTACAAATTATAAATGGCATCCAATTCTTCTGGTAGATGGTTCACGATTCGTTCGCGCCATTCTTTGGGAATCTTTAACCGTGCAAGATTGGTGACCCCAGTTCTGCGGAGGTCATGTGGGGTGAATTTTTTGACAGTAAGCTTGCCATTTTTTATATTTTTTCGTACTGCTTGCCCCATTGAACCCTCAAGAATTGGTTTTTCCTTCTTTTTATTTGGACACCGGAAAATGTATCCTAATGCGATCCTTTCACCGGTGATAGGGTCAAATGGTTCCAGGTCGCCAATAATTTCAAGAGCAAAGTTCGTCAAAAATATTCTGTGTGGCATGCCATTTTTTGATTTTTCACCTGGGATCGTCCACCAATGCCCATTGATATCTTCTTTATGAATGCCAATGCATTCTCCAGGGCGCTGGATCGTCACAAGAGTTAATTTTAATGCTCGTCTTATCTCATCCGACAAGTCCGCTTCATCAAGTTCATTCCATAAGACGCTGATTTCAATTTCGCTTAGGGCGCGATCACCTTTTGTTTTCTTGGTTGCTCGTTTGACTTTTACAAAGGGAGTAGCCTTTAGATGTCCGCCAGTATCTACTGCCCAATTGTACATCGCACGAACAGCTTCAAGCACGTTCTGTGCTTGTCCAGGTGCGCCCCTTTTTATTATCTGCTGCATTAGTATTAAGAGATCTGATTTTTCAAGTTCAGTAGCAGGACGGTCTCCCCAAGCTTTTATTACATCTCCCCGTAAAACCAGCTCATCTTTATGCCATGTCTTCTTTTGAGTTTTGGCGTGATTCTCAATATAGAGATCTATCAATTTGCTGACAGTAAGAGCCTTTGTTTCTCTTGCCTTCGATTCGTTAACTTGATTTTTCAACTCGTCTTCCAGGTGTTTTTGTTCCGCCTCTTTCTTTTCCTTAGCAACGACCATGGGGTCGAAACCTTTTTCCCGAAGTTGATATGCTTGATTGTAATTGTCCCGTGCCTCTGCTAAAGTCGTAGAATCGTAAACGCCGAGTGTCATAAATCGAACTTTGCCCTTAAATCGATACCGATAATAAAATGATTTTGCGCCAGTTTTTCGAACACGGACTCCAAATCCTCCGGCTTCAGTATAGTCTTCGTCCTTTGAGCTGCTTTTGTAGGCTTTTATGGACTTGTCCGTCAATCTGCTTACTCTCATTCTTTTGCCTCATTTCGAGTGGCACTCTGAGTGGCACTTTTGGTGAAAATTTATGGATAGTTTAGAAACGGCTTGAAACGACACATACCGATATATAGCTAAAATGTAAAGGATATTGTTAACATATAGAGACGGATAGAAACGGGTTGAAATACAATAAACGAGGAGTTCGCAACGCATAGGCCGACGGTTCGATCCCGTTCAGCTCCACCATATTTATTCCACCCGGAAAGCCTTCCCCGGGTGAAATGTTCTTTATGTTGTCCATTCTGCCGTGAGGCCAGCTGATGCACCTCTGCCGTACCGCCCTGATATATTCCCCGCTTTTCGGCAATTTCAATTATGGCGACGATCACCCGTTCAAGCTGCAGCGCAACCGCTTGGCCTATGATCTGCTCGCCGCGTATGGTCTGCTGGAACTTCCGAATATGCAGATCCGCGACTGCACACCGGTGTCCGATGAACTGCTGCTGTCGTTCCATGACCCTGCCTACATTGCCCGTCTCAAGGAGTTCAGCGCCTCCGAAGAGCCGCGTGCCGATTTCAGGTTTGGCCTCGGAGATGCCGAATGCCCGGTATTCAAGGGGCTGTATGAGTGTGCCGCGCTGGGCGTCGGAGCCACGTTTGAAGCCGTGCGACTGGTGGAAGAAGAACATTTCGATATCGCCCTTAATCTGGCCGGGGGGTGGCACCATGCCCACCGAGCCAAGGCCTCCGGCTTTTCGTACTTGAATGACGCGGTGGTTGCTATCAACTGGCTGGTCGCCCGTGGGCGGCGTGTGCTCTACCTGGATATCGACGCCCACCACGGAGATGCCGTTCAGGAAGCGTATTATGACACCGATCAGGTGATGACAATATCCATCCACGAGAGCGGCATATACTTCTATCCCGGCACCGGCTTTGAGGACGAAATAGGAGAAGGTCGCGGAAAAGGGTATTCCGTCAATGTCCCTCTGCTGGCTCACACAGATGACGCCATCTATATGAAAGCCTTTGATGAGGTTGCCTACCCGCTTATCGCCGCCTTCAATCCGGACATCATTGTCACCCAGATCGGCGCCGACACCTTTCGTACCGACCCGCTCACCAACCTTGAGATTACAACCCACAGCTACAGCGCGATACTTGCAAAAATCAAGAGACTCACTATTCCCTGGGTAGCGCTGGGGGGAGGGGGGTATGACCTCATGAATACCGCCCGGGCATGGACACTGGCCTGGGCGATCATGAACGGTGTGGAGCTTAACCCCCGCCTCCCCCCCGCTTTTGTCGACAAGATAGAGCCGCTGGGCTATCAGAACCGGGTCCTGCTGGATGCCCTGCACTGGGCAGACGAAGGGGAGCGGACACTGGCGCTGTCGGCGGTGGAAAAAAGCATTGCCCGCATAAAAAAAACCGTTTTTCCTGGTATACTCGGAAGATATGGCGATACTTCCCCATAACAGCCAACTGCTGGATGCCGCCAGCCGGCCGCTTTCTTCGCTTCAAGCCATTAACCGGCTGGATGAGCCTGAAAAGGAGCGCATCTATTCCCGTTTGCTGCCGCAGCGTC
Organism: Geobacter sp.; assembly: GCA_009886055.1. Lineage (GTDB taxonomy): Bacteria > Desulfobacterota > Desulfuromonadia > Geobacterales > Pseudopelobacteraceae > JACRCG01. The sequence goes on from VFJM01000375.1 coordinate 3,711, forward strand.
TGCGTGATGTTCTGGGATTGGTTGAAAATACACTCTGCAACTCCGCCGGAGAGCGACTGGTAACAATCATCGCCCCGAAAGGGTTGTCGCTGGTTCGGATTGAAGCACGCTCGAAGCCAAACGGCGGCGTGACAGTTTTTTTTCTGGAACTGTCCGACACCCAGTTTCATCAAATGGAGCTCAGTTTCTGTATCGTTCGGGATCCAAACGCCCCGCGCTATGCGGTCGATGTCGATGAAACGGGGAGGAATAACTGGTTTGCGTCCCAGGGGCGCAATATCCCGGAAGAGCTTCGCGCCATGCGGGCGGGGCTCTTCCCCAATCAGACCCATCACGGGCTGCAGCTGTTTGTCACCTTTTTCCCGTTGCTGGAGCGTTTCACCGATGCGCTCGGGATTCAGATGATCGTGGCCGAGCCACTCTCCTACGATAATGCCATTCGCTACGAAAAATACGGTTTCGACTATCTGCGCGGCAGACGGCTGATGCTGGAGATAGACCGAGAGTTCCAGCCCGGTGGACGATATACGTTGCGGCTGGACGGATCAACCCCCTTTCGGATGCCCGGAATGGAGCGTACCGTGAGCGGGAGAAGCTGGGCGATTCACGACGGCATCATGGATGAACCGTGGGACGGGGTGCAGATCTATCGCATGATCGGCGTTCATGCCGGTATCAACACCTTCCCGGGAAGAGAGGAAGAGAAACGATGAACCGGAAGCAGCAACGACAAACAACCCCATTGGACGGAATCAGATATTTCACCCCCCCGGATGACTACATGCTCCGCGGCAGGGATGGTCTGGTCGCTGTTTTGTGGGGAGACAAGCCCCCCATTCCGCTGCTGGAGGAGGATTTTGCCGCTTTGGAGGCGGGCACCGTTCCTGATTATGATATGGTGGGGCGCGGCATCTACCAGGCACTGCGGCTCAACCCGGACTGCGCAGGCGCCGCCGGGTATGCCGGTGTGCTGAAAGAGGCGTACCCGCATATTGTTTCCGAGCTCGGCGGTCAGATCATCATGCTCGAAGCCAGGGAGATCGATACCCCCTACCTGGATCGCAAGATCAATTTCCTCAAGATCATGGCACTGCTTGATCCCGACAATGCCGGACTGCCGCTGGAGATTGCCAGAGCCTACGTTGACAAGGGTTCCCGCTTATCCAGTATGCAGTACGCCGTGACCTGCTGGTATGCCGCCGAAAAACAGCTGAAAACGGCTCTGGAGCGTAATCCTGACGATATACATGCCGCATATGAATATGGTGAAGCGCTCTACATGCTGGGCCGCTACGGTCAGGCCGCCGAAATATGGAGCGGGCTGAGCACTCTTCTGGAACCGGCGGAGCGGGCGCGGATCGAGGCGCGGGTAACCGGGATACAGGCAGGCAAAATTCCGATGGTGCCCCCGCTCGACTATCTCATGGCGCTTTCGGTTGCTGTCGAACAGCATCACGGCGGCTTCAGCGATGAAGCAGCGGCGATCATAAAAGATGTGCTGGGCGACCCGATATTTGCCGAGCAGTTTCCCCTGAATGAGGTTTACTATCTGCTTGGAACCTGCTATCAGGAGATGGGCCTGATGGCCGAAGCGGCAGAAGCTTTCAAGAGGAGTTGACCATGTTCGGTTTCAGTACGGCAGACTGGATTTTTTGCGGATTTATCCTGCTGGTTATCTTTGTGTGCGTAGCCATCAGTGATATGCGCAAGTCCAACAATTCATAGTTCAACAACGGCATCACGGCGGGAGCTGAGTGGAAGATAGCGGCATTAATAATGAGAACGAACTGCGGCGCCCACTGGCGATGACACTGCTTGGCGGACTGTATCTGTTCTTTTTTATCCTGACGGTCTCCAGCTACGGCCAACCGATTCCCTTTTTCGGAACCATATATCATGACAACACGGCTGGTATACTGGTATTCCTCGATAGTCTGATATGTCTCTACCTGTTCCTGGGACTCATGAAGCGCCAAAGCCTGACGTGGTATCTGCTACTCGGTTACAACACGTGCGAAGTGGTTAATACACTGACAAACCTGCTGCTGATAACTCCCGCCGAACTGGAGAAAGTTGTGGGGGAAAAGGTTGATCTCCCCGGGATACTTGCGAGCAATATCAGCGTCATAGTGGCTATTTTACTGCTTTCCGGCGTTATTTTCCGCAATCGGCGACATTTCACCAACCGCTCAAAGTACCTGTTCTAATATTAAACGGCATGAATACTGCACTTTCCCCTGCGCATATACGATCTTCTGCTAGAAATTTTTTTAGCTCCATAGCTTTGCGGCGAGAGTTCCTGTTTTGCCGGATCGATGGTAACGATGGCCAGGAAGCGTTGTCTATTCACAATAATTCTGATTGGCTCTGTTCTCGCGCCGATGGTCATATCCGTGCGATCGGATGCCGCCACGATCGCCGCCATCATGAGCAGCGATCAACCCCGCTACCGTGAGGCGCATCGCGCCTTTGTCAAGTCGATTGCCGCGCATGGCTATAGTTCCTCAGAAATCACCCTGCAAACCCCCAATCCAGACCCGCTTTCCTGGACCTCCGAGGTCCATAAACTAAACAGTTCCCGCCCTGACCTGATTGTGACCTATGGCGCCCCGGCCTCATTGGCGGCCGTTCGAGAGTCCGCCGGGATTCCGGTCGTCTCGGTCGATGTATTCGCGTCCGAACAGCCGATCAAGGGGCTCTGCGGCGTCAGTTCCCGGGTATCGATGGTTACCCTGCTTAAGACACTTTTGGACATACGCCCCTATCAGCGTATCGGAGTACTCTACTCGCCGCGCGAATTCGGCTCGCAGCAGCAGCTGGACGACGTGAAAAAGCATGCCGTAAAGCTCGCGATCACGGTGCTGGAGGGGAGCGTCTCTTCGGCGGAGGCCCTCGATACGGAACTGAGCAGGCTGCTTGACAGATGTGAAGCCGTTGTCGTTACGGAGGGGGGCGTTTTCGTTCGACAGTTCGAGCGTATCATTGCCAGGTCAAAGAGCAGAAAAATTCCGATCGCCTCCACCATGCCGGATGCAGCCGAAAAAGGCGCCATTGTGTCGCTTGAAATCAACCCAC
>VFJM01000250.1 GCA_009886055.1 Geobacter sp.
AGTCTTAAAGCCGTATCTCTTTTGAGTGATATTCGTTTTTGATTTAAGCAGAGGTTGTTTAGTACCAGGTACAACTTTTGTAACTGTTGGTTCAGGTACTACTTGGGTAGGGGGTGACAGCTGATTCGGATCATTCATCCGACCAGAGGGATTGTAAATATTTGAAGCGGGGTTTTTTATTTGTGATGCAGGATTATAAATTTTATCAGCAGGACTGACTATCTTTTCGGCCGGGTTATCAATCTTGTACATGTCCGACATTACAGGTGTATGCAGACTAAACACTATTGTTACGATTCCTGGAACAAATCTTATCAGTTTCATGACTTCCTCACTATCGTTATCTGTCCGGTTATTACAGTTCAGGACACTCCGACTATTTATCCGACACCTTGAGGCTGTCTCCTCCAGGGATATGTTCAACTCGGATTTCCTGCGCCTTGTTTACATTCATTTTATTCCCCTTGCTTGCCAATGACGGGTCGAAATCACCATCTGCTTCACGACATTCTTTTCCTTCTCTTATAGTGTCAATTCTTTTGCTGTCCCCTTCGAGAGGAATGAGTCGCCAAACATGCCCACACTTACATTCCTTTATCGGGCTTTCCTTTGATGTATACCCACGTGCTTCGTAAACATCAAATTTCCTGCTTCCGCAATTTGGACACTTCATGTCTGCACTCCTGAATATTTCTGCGACTCCCTAGCGAAACGGATATCCAACACGATCACTTCTGCAGTCCCTCCATGGGATGAAAAATATTCATCTTGAACTGAATTCTTCGGAGTAAGCTGTGGGACATGCAAGGAGTATGCTTAATAGAATCCAGAGAACGGGAGAAGTATTGATTCAGACCAACAGATACTTTTGTCTGATAATAGTGGTACCTTTTGTAGCAGAAGAGGAGTGTGGGTAATGACAAAGCCTCCAGCTACCCAGTATACCGGAAAGTATACTGAAAGTTAATAGAGGCTTTTTTGTATAGTTATTTCTGACGGTTATAAGCATGGCGGAAGAGGTGAGATTCGAACTCACGGAGCTGTTACACTCGGCGGTTTTCAAGACCGCTGCCTTAAACCACTCGGCCACCCTTCCGTTTCATGCATCAAGGCTTTATAGCACACCTGTTTCAGATTTTCAAATGGTAACCGTCGCGAAGAGGGGGCTGCATGGCTTTTACTGCAGTTTTATATCAATCGCTCTCTCGCTTCTAACGGACAATTTGTACAGCAGATGAATACTTGAATAATTCAGGAAGGTTATCGCGCTATCCTCTCCAATCCGCCC
>VFJM01000313.1 GCA_009886055.1 Geobacter sp.
GCTTTCAGCCAAAGTGCCTATGGTTCTGCAGAAAGAGGTCTATGCTTCTGCCTGTCTGGTCGGGGGAGCCTTGCTTTACTTGCTGCAACTGACTGCATTGCCGCCAGACCTGACAGCGCTGATTTCTGCTTCAACCGTAATTATCCTGCGATTGTTGGCGGTCAAATACAACTGGTCGCTGCCGCGGGCCGTAGATAGGACAAAATGAATACCCAACAAAATGCAATACCGGGTAAACCGGTGGGTAGAATACAGGTCTGGGGTCGGACCAAACCAACCTACTATAAACATAAAAAATACGTAACAATACCGATCATTTGCACACGTAGAGACACTTTTTTGCAGGTAAAAAAGGGCCGCCAACAATAAAACCAGAAAATTTTATACCCAAAAATAGCATATGCGGGACTGCGATTCAGAGTAAAGTCGAAGCCGTGGTATGCGTCCACTATGGTTCTTGAGGCGCCCGAACCGCTCCATCCTTTTGAATTTGACAGAAGGCGGGGCTTTTCGGTATACAGGGATACCCGTTTTTACCGCGGCGCTACATCTACCTGCGAAAAACAAGTTTTTCGCCGATTTATTCAACCCTTTAAAAAACGGGGACTTCACTCCCATGCCCAAATCAAGAGAACTTGCCCAAGCCAATCTGGAGAATATATACCGGATTTTTACCGTCCCGGAAGCCCCCGACTCCACTCTGGGTCGCATCGATCAGGCCATTTCCGGTGACCTGATGGGTTTTTTGCAGGAACATATCGTCGCCGTTGAGCGCGACCTCGATGAAATCGAGGGGGATTTTTCCGAGTCCCGCATCCCGGAAGATCCCACCTTTGTTTCGGACTACACGGAATTCCTCAAGGAGAAACTCGTTTCCCAATCCGTGCACACCGCCTCGCCGGGATTCATCGGTCACATGACCTCCGCCCTCCCCTACTTCATGCTCCCCCTCTCCCGGATTCTGACCGCCCTTAACCAGAATCTGGTCAAAGTGGAAACCTCCCGTGCCTTCACTCCCATGGAACGGCAGGTGCTGGCCATGCTCCATCGACTGATCTACAACGGCAGCGACGATTTTTACAGCC
>VFJM01000247.1 GCA_009886055.1 Geobacter sp.
AAATTCTGTCCGGTGATTTTCTGGATAACGTTGATAATCGGTTCCAGATTGAGAGCGACCAGCAGCCCCGAGACAACACCAAGGAGCGTGCCGATGACTCCGATAATCAACCCCTCAAGCACAAAAATCTTCATGATGCTGGCAGCGGTGGCACCCATTGACTTGAGTATGGCAATATCTCTTGTTTTTTCCATGACTACCATAAACAGTGTTGAGGCGATACCAAAGGCCGCTACCAGGACAATCAGGGTCAGGATAATGAACATGACGATCTTTTCAGTCTTCAGTGCAAACAGAATATTCTTGTTCATCTGCATCCAGTCGCGCGCGTAGAAGTTGACCCCCATTTCACGGTTGATACTGCGGGCCAGTTCATCGGTGTGATACACATCCTCAACCTTCAACTGTATGCCGGTGACGGTATCCCCAAGATCAAAAAAACGCTGCGCCTGGTCGAGGCTGACGTAGGCCAGCGTCGAGTCGTATTCGAACATGCCGGTGTTAAAAATCCCGGTGACCTTGAACGGTTTCATGCGCGGCATCATGCCGAGCGGAGTAATATTACCCATCGGCGAGATGACGTTGACCTTGTCACCAAGGAACAGGTTGAGATGTTTGGCCAGCTCTTTTCCGACCATCAAACCGGGTGTCGTGTCTGATCCCCGTCCCATGATGGGATCAAGGCCATCAATACTCCCCTCGACGACCGACCTGCTGAGGCGCGTAACCAAGCGGTCTGACGCGACATCGATGCCACGCAGGACCACTCCGGATACGTTCTTGCCGGACGAGAGCATCACCTGATTGTAGATAAACGGAGTTGCTGCCTGTACCCCCTTGAAACCTTTCAGTTTTTCAATCACCGATTTATAATCTTCCATCGGTGCACCGCTCCGGATGACAACTATATGGGCGTTTGTGCCCAAAATCTTCTCCTTCAGGTCATTTTCAAAGCCGGTCATGACCGCCAGCACTACGATCAGCGCCATAACCCCCAGCGCAACTCCGGCAGTCGAGATAAACGTGATAATCGAAATAAAGGTCGATTTGCGCTTGGCTTTCAGATAACGCAAGCCGATGAAGAGTTCAAATGGCATCGTCTATTTGACTTCCTTGCGAAGCTGCGGGAACAGAATGACATCCCGGATCGACGGGGAGTCAGTCAGCAGCATTACCAGACGATCGATACCGATCCCCTCACCCGCCGTAGGGGGCAGGCCATACTCAAGGGCGCGGACATAATCCTCATCCATATAGTGTGCTTCTTCGTCACCCTTGTCTTTTTCGGCGACCTGAGCCAGAAAGCGTTCTTTCTGGTCAACCGGATCATTTAATTCGGAGAAGGCATTGGCAATTTCACGCCCGCCGATGATTAATTCAAAGCGGTCAACAATTTCAGGGTTATTTTCGTTTTTGCGCGATAACGGGGAAACCTCGGTGGGGTAGGCGGTTATGAAAGTCGGCTGGATCAGCTTGTGTTCGGCCACCTCTTCGAAGATTTCCATCACGAGCTTGCCATAGCCGATTCCATCGGGCAGATTAAGTCCGATACTGCGGGCGAATGACAGAGCCAGGTCGCGGTCGTCCAGTTGCCGTGCTTCAATGTCGCCATACTCCAGAATTGCATCCCGAACCGTCAATCGCTTCCAGGGGCGCTGAAAGCTGATATCAAGCCCCTGGTTGGTGAAATCGAGCGTACCGAGGACGTCCTCGGCGATGTGGCAGAAGAGTTCCTCCGTGAAATCCATCAGATCTTCATAGGTGGCATAGGCCTGATAGAATTCCATCATGGTAAATTCCGGGTTGTGGCGCACCGAAATACCCTCGTTCCGGAAGTTGCGATTGATCTCGAATACCCGCTCCAGACCGCCGACTACCAGCCGTTTAAGGTATAGTTCCGGGGCCACGCGGAGGTACAGTTCCATGTCGAGAGTGTTGTGATGAGTGATAAACGGTCGTGCTGTTGCTCCGCCCGGAATCTGATGCATCATGGGGGTTTCAACTTCAAGGAAATCACGGTTGGTCATGAAGCTGCGGATCAAGTTGACGATGCGGGAACGTTTGATAAAAATTTCACGTACTTCGGGATTTACGATCAGGTCAACGTACCGCTGGCGGTAGCGGGTCTCTACATCGGTCAGTCCGTGGAACTTTTCCGGCAGCGGGTGGAGTGATTTGACGAGCAGCCGTATGGAGCGGGCATGCAGGGAAAGCTCACCGGTCTTGGTACGAAACGGATAGCCTGCAGCCCCGACGATATCGCCGATGTCGAATGTATCAAAAGCGGCAAATGCTTCTTCACCGATCTCATCTTTTTTGACGTAGAGCTGAATGTGCCCTTTTCGGTCCTGAAGCTGGATAAACGCGGCTTTGCCAAAAGATCTGCGCGCCAGGATGCGCCCGGCAACGCTTATGTCGGCATCAGCGGCATCGAGCTGCTCTACGGTGCCGTATGCGGCAACGATATCAGCCGAAGTGTGCTGAGGCCTGAAGTCATTGGGGTAAGGGTTTATGCCCGCTTCCCACAGCGCATCTACCTTGCGGCGCCTTTGGAGCAGGAGTTCACTGAGTTCTTCCATGATGGAGATTCAACCTTTCACGTCCAAAATAATGTCTCGGAATCAAGCGGGTAAAAATATCGTCAACCCCCGCTCAGGTCAAGAAAAAAAGACGATTTCCGATAGATGGGTGTACACCAATTCACTGATATTACGGGTTCTTTTTGGGGCGCTTCGGAGCAGCTGCCCGTTTAGGCGGTGCTGGCTTTTCAGAAGCTGCCGCCGGGAGCGGTTCAGATACGGCTGGTTCGATCTCAACGCTCTTTTTGGCTGCTGCCCGCCGCGGTTTCTTTTGTACCGGAAGCGGCTCCGGAACCGCTGCTGTTTCAACTGCAGGTTGAGACGTTGCAGGTATCTCGGCAGTGTCCTCCGGCTTTTTCTTGCGTGGTGCCCGTGCACGTTTCGGTCTGGCTTCAGCTGTTTCAGTCTGTGTCGGAGCGGATGCCTCCGGCGCAACAGCTTCTGAAACGAGTGCTGCAGGTGCCTCCTCGACTGAAAGCTCATGATCTTTATGCGCTTTGCTGCGGCTCCGCCGCCGTTTCCGTTTTTTTGGTTTCTGGGATTGATCCGCTGTGCCGTCGTCCGCTTCCGAAGCAGTGACGCCAGTTGATTCAGGGGTCTCATTCGTCTGGGAGTCGTCGCCGTGTGCCCTCTCTGCCTCGGCCTGGTCGGGCGCCGCCGCATCCAGATGAACGTCACCGGTTGTTTTCTTCTTCTTTTTGCGACGTTTCCGCTTTTTGCCCCCCTCGGCAGACCCGGCAGCTTCAGCTTTCTGCTCTTCATCCGTCGCCGCCTGCGGAACGTAAGCGTCCGGAGTGACGGGTTTATGGGCTTCTTCCGCTTCCGCTTCGCTCTTTAGAACATCCTCAAGGTGAGGTTTTTCGCGTTTTACCGTTTCAAGCTCCAGCTGGTTAAGCAGGAACGACGTTTTGCCCTTGACGGTCACTTCGATCTCATAATCGTTTTCTATCTGGGTCAGTTCGCGTTTTTTGCGGTTGAGCAGGTAGTACGCCACTTCCAGTGGCAGTCCGCCCCGTACTTCGGCGACGGTCCCCTTGGCGGCGGCGGCGTGAACCTTACGCAGGAAAGATACCGCCATGGCTTCAACGGATTTGACTTTGCCGCGACCCTCGCAGTGCGGGCATTCGAGATGGATCGCATCATTCAGGGTCTTGGCAATCCGCTGGCGCGACATCTCCATGATACCGAATTGTGAAATGCGACCGACGTTGACTCGTGCCTTATCCATTTTGAGGGCGTTTTTAAGCGTTTTCTCAACCTCGCTGTTATGCTTGTTTTCGCGCATGTCGATGAAGTCGATAACAATCAGGCCACCCAGGTCGCGCAGCCGCAACTGCCGTGCGACCTCTTCAGCAGCCTCCATGTTGGCCTTGAAGGCGGTATCTTCGATGCCTCGTTCTCCGCTTGATTTCCCCGAGTTGACATCAATCGAGACCAGCGCTTCGGTCGGCTCAATGATCAGCGACCCCCCGGAAGGCAGCGCAACACGTTTCTCATAGATCTGGTCGATCTGTTCTTCAAGTTGAAAGCGGGAAAAGATCGGCCGTTTTTCCTTGTGCAGCTTAACCCGCTTTTCACAGTCCGGCATGGTGTCCCTGAAAAACTCCTTGGCTTCACGGTAGGCATCCTTGCTGTCAACAAGAACCTCATCGATGTCATCCGAAAAGTAGTCACGTATCGTGCGGATGATCAGGCCGCTGTCGCGATAGATTTCACCCGCCCCCTTAATTTTGGAAGCCTTCTGTTTGATCGATTCATACAGCTCGGTCAGATTGGAAAAATCTTTCCGCAGCTCTTCAGGTGTGCGGCCAACAGCCTCAGTGCGCATGATATAGCCGGTGCCTTCGGGTATATCCATCTCCGCCACAATTTCTTTCAACCTTTTGCGAGCCCCCTCCTGCTCAACCTTGCGGGAGATGCCGGTTGAGTCACTCCCCGGCATCATCACCATATAACGACCGGGGAGGGAAATATAGGTTGTCAGGGCTGATCCCTTGTTGTCCCGTTCATCCTTTTCAACCTGCACCAGCAGTTCCTGCCCGCGGTGGAGTACCTCCTGAATACGGGGGTGGCGTTTGCGAAGTTCCTCGGGGAGATCCTCGCGCCATTCCCAATAATCAGGATGCAGTTCACCTATCTGGAGAAATCCGGGTTTGGCACGGCCGATGTCGACGAAAGCGGCCTGAAGCCCCGGCTCGACTCTCAGCACGACACCCTTGTAAATATTCCCCTTGATCTGTTCTTTGCCGCTGATTTCTATGTTCAGCTCCATCAGGCGACCATCGTGAACGATGGCCACGCGAGTCTCCTCGGGGTGCATGACATTAATCAGCATTTTCTTGCTTATGGGAGTGCTCATTTAATTGATAACCTTTCCGGTTTCAGGTGGTTGTTGCCAGCTTGTTCCGATTCCAAATCAAGTTGTTATCT
>VFJM01000188.1 GCA_009886055.1 Geobacter sp.
CCAAGGGGTATTCAGCAATCCGGCAATCTTTATCGGCATCGGCTTCCTGTTGCTACTCCAGACATGTTTCATCTACCTGCCGCCGCTGCAGACACTTTTTGCTTCGGCAACGCTCGATGCCCGAGCCTGGTTGTATGCCATGGCAGCAGGTGCTATAGTGCTGCCGGTGATATCGCTGGATAAATGGATCAGGAATCGTCGACGTGGATGAACGGACAGGAATCTTCAGATAAGACCGGAAATCAGCCAGGGGAGGCACAATATGATGTCGGCAATAAAAACATTTCAGAAAATAATTATCCTGGTTCTCGTTGTGTTGATGGCTGTGGTTCTCCTTCTCAGCACTGTTGAACTCGCCTGGGTAATTATTAAGGACGCCATAACGCCACCAATATTAATATTGGAAATTGACGAGTTGCTGGAAATTTTCGGTCTTTTCATGCTGGTCCTGATCGGCATTGAGCTTTTGGAGACCATCGCCAAGACCTACATGGCTGAATCAGTTGATCATGCGCAGATAGTTATGGCCGTTGCAATTATTGCAATTGCCCGGAAAGTTATCATTCTTGATGTAAAGGATTTGTCAGGCTTAGCCCTGGTGGGTATTGCCGCAATCATTCTGGCTCTCTCCACCGGTTACTATCTGATCAAGAAAAAACGAAAAGAGGACGATTTAATATTATGAATGAGAAAAAGACTCCCAACGACGTCCTTGGACCATGACCGGGCAAAAACCGCCCGGCAGGTCAAGGCCATCACCGTTCGCTGAAAAATGATTTGACTTGAAGCAATTACCAGCGTACGATTTAACGTACGTTATGGAGGTAAAACAAAATGACAACACTTTCAGCAACAGAAGCAAGAAAATCCCTTTATAACCTTGTAGATGATGTAGCTTTATCACATGACCCGATTCAGATTGTTGGTAAACGGCACTCGGCAGTTCTCATCTCAGAAGATGATTGGCGTGCGATTCAGGAAACTTTGTATCTTACATCAATATCGGGCATGCGAGATTCCATCACGAAAGGCCTTAAAACCCCGCTAGAAGAGTGCAGCAAGGAGCTTGCATGGTAGGATGGCAACTTGTTTTTACCAAACAGGCACAAAAAGATGCAAAAAAGATTGCGAACTCCGGGCTGAAACCACAAGCCGAACGACTTCTGGAAATTCTTAAAGAAAATCCCTTTAAAACGCCCCCACCATACGAAAAGCTTGTAGGCGATCTGTCAGGCGCATTTTCCCGACGGCTCAATATTCAGCACCGGCTGGTTTATCAGGTTTTGGAAGATATCAAGACCGTTAAAGTTATCCGGATGTGGACGCACTATGAGTAATAGCGAATCGGGTACATAAATACTCCAAAAGTTACTACTACCGCAAACACCTACCCTAACACGCTACACAAGCCTTTTTCATCTTGCCGCAATCGACCATATATGATAATTTTCGATTTCATTCATACAGATAAACGAGGTAAATCATGGATATTAAAATCGTTCCGTTACCGGCCGAGAAGATGAAGGCCAAGATTTCCGACCAGTCTCAGCTCGGCTTTGGCAAGTATTTCACCGACCGGATGCTGCTGGTTGAATGGAAAGCCGGACAAGGGTGGTGTGACGCCCGGATCGAGCCGTACGCTCCCTTTCAGCTCGACCCGGCCTGTACGGTTTTCCATTATGCTCAGGAAATATTCGAAGGGCTCAAGGCCTATAAGTGGGAAGATGGCCGCATCGCCCTGTTCCGTCCTGAAATGAACGCCCGCCGTTTCAACCAGTCTGCCGATCGCCTCTGCATGCCGGACGTGCCGGAGGAACTGTTTCTTGACGGCATCAAAAAGCTGGTTTCGCTGGAGCGGGACTGGATTCCTACCGCGGCCGGCACGTCGCTCTATATCCGTCCGACCATGATCGCTGTGGAACCGGTTTTGGGGGTTCATCCCTCGAATCACTATTACTTTTACGCAATTCTCTCACCGGTTGGCGCCTATTACGCGGCCGGGTTCAATCCGGTCAGCATTCTGGTGGAAGACCATTATGTACGCGCCGTGCCGGGGGGAACCGGCGAGGCCAAGACCGGCGGCAACTATGCAAGCTCACTAAAGGCCGGGCTGGAGGCCAAGAAAAAAGGGTATGACCAGGTACTCTGGCTGGATGGGCGGGAGCGGCGCTACATTGAGGAGGTAGGCGCCATGAATATGTTTTTTGTCTATGGCACCCATATTGTTACCGCCCCTTTGACCGGATCAATCCTGTCGGGGGTAACCCGCGACTCAGTTCTGAAGCTGGCGCCCACCCTTGGTTACACGGTGGAGGAACGGCAGATCGACGTACATGACCTGATGGCCGATATCCGCTCCGGCAAGGTCACCGAAGCATTCGGCAGTGGCACGGCGGCGGTCATCACACCGGTCGGCAAGCTCTGCTACAAGGATGAAGTCCTGCAGCTGACCGGCGGTGCGGTCGGAGAAATCACCCAGCGGCTGTACGACACACTCACCGGCATCCAGACCGGAAAGCTGAAGGATGAATTTGGCTGGGTCAGGTTTATCGAATAGACCAAGATTCGTAGGGGCGGGTTTAAACCCGCCCCTACATGGATAGATCGCCATGGCACATAAAAAGACTGCAAATAAACCGTCTTCAAACAAACTCTGCACATCCTGCCGCCGCACCTGCAAGCAGGTGGCAATTGCCGTCGTTGCCAAATGCCCCCGCTATTACCCCTTTAACCGCAAGCTGACAAACCGTGAGTGTACATGGCAACAGATGGAGCTGGGACTGTAGACGGTATGCCGGTTGTGCCGACGGTCAATGTAACGCTCTGCAGCGGTTGCGGCAGGTGCGTAGCTGCCTGTCCGGAAAAGATAATCACGCTGGAAACAATCCGGTTTCACAAAAACGCAGTGATCCGGCACCCTGAACGTTGTAACGCCTGTGGACGCTGTGTGGAAGCCTGTCCGGTTACCGCGCTACGCTGGTAAACATCTTATTTTCACTTGATTTTTATGAGATCACTGTGCTATAAGGACCCGTTATTCAATTCACACGCCTCGGTAGATCCGGTGGTGTCCCTATTTATAGATGACGGGGATTCGACGGGGCGGAGGAAAAACCAAAGGAGAAACACCATGTCAAGTATCAGTATGAAGGAACTGCTCGAAGCCGGCGTCCACTTCGGTCACCAGACCAAACGCTGGAACCCCAAGATGAAACCCTACATTTTCGGGGCACGTAACGGAATCTACATCATCGATCTGCAGAAAACCGTCCGCTACTTCAAAACCGCCTACAGTTTTGTCAAAGAATCCGCTCAGGATGGCTGCACGGTTCTGTTTGTCGGCACGAAAAAGCAGGCTCAGGATTCAGTTGCCGATGAGGCTACCCGCTGTGGCATGCATTATGTCAATCAGCGCTGGCTGGGCGGCATGCTGACGAACTTTGCCACGGTAAAGCAGAGTATCGATCGTCTCAAGAAGATCGACGCCATGTTTGAAGACGGCACTATCGAAGCCTACACCAAAAAGGAAGCTCTACAGTTTACTCGTGACCGGGAAAAACTGCAGAAGACCCTCGGCGGCATCAAAACGATGAACAAGCTCCCCGGTGTCATGTTCGTAATCGATCCAAAAAATGAAGAAATCGCCATTCAGGAAGCAAACAAGCTCGGAATTCCTGTCGTTGCGGTTGTCGACACCAATTGCGATCCTGACCCGATCGATTATGTCATTCCGGGCAACGACGATGCTATCCGCGCCATCCGTCTTCTCTCCGCTAAAATGGCCGATGCTGTTCTGGAAGGGATTCAGGCACGGAGAGCAGCCCTGCAGAAAGATACCGAAGGCGCTGATGAATACGCACCTGAAGAGGTAGCGGCAGAAGTAACAGGCGAATAATCACACTATATACAATTCCTGTTGCCCAGGATAGGAGGATAGCAATGGCTGTAACAGCTGCACAGATATCTGAATTAAGAAAATCAACCGGTGCCGGTATGCTGGACTGCAAGAAGGCGCTTGAACAGACCGACGGCAATTTCGATCAGGCGGTAGACTTCCTGCGTACAAAGGGTCTTGCGGCCGCATCCAAAAAAGCCGGACGCGCTGCTACTGAAGGTATGGTTGCTGCTGCGGTGTCTGCAGATGGCAATAAAGGAGTTTTGCTTGAGATCAACAGCGAAACCGACTTCGTCGCAAAGAACGAGATATTCCAGGGTTTTGTAAAAGATATTGCGAACCATATCCTGCAGACTAATCCTGCATCTGTTGAGGAGCTGTTCTCCCAGCCGTACTGTGGTGACAGCAGCAAAACCATCCAGACCATGCTGAATGAAGCTATTTCCGTCATCGGTGAAAACATGCAGATCCGGCGCTTCAGCAGTTATGTAGTTCCGGGCGCCGGTGCAATAGGTTCCTACATTCACGGCGGAGGAAAAATCGGTGTTCTGGTAGAGGCGACCTGCGACAACGCCGCCGCTGCCAAAGACCCGAGCTTTGCCGCTTTTGTCAAGGATGTGGCGATGCACGCCGCAGCTGCTTCACCTCTGTATGTTCAGCGCAGCGAAGTCGAGGCGGATGTGCTGGAGCGCGAGAAGGATATCTACCGTGCCAAGGCCCGTGAAACCGGCAAGCCTGAAAATATCATCGAAAAAATTATCGACGGCCAGGTCAACAAGTTCTATGCTGATATCTGCCTGATTGAACAGCCGTTTGTCAAAGACACCGACAAGAGTATCCGGCAATTGGCCGCTGAGGTCGGTAAAGCACTCGGCACAACAATCACCATCACCCGTTTTACAAAATATGCCCTCGGTGAGGGTCTGGAAAAGAAGGAATGTGACTTTGCCGCCGAGGTGGCGGCTGCTGCCGGCCTCTAATCCTTTTATTGAAGCCGGCCTTGAATGGCCGGCTTTTTTTTATTCTTTTCCCGAGGCATCGACACATTCATGTATCGTTCTGAAGGTATGTACATAAAAATTCCGGAGGCATGACATGGGCAGAAAATCCTACAGCCGGGTACTCTTGAAGCTTTCCGGCGAATCACTGGCCGGTGATCAGGGGTATGGGATCGACCCGCAGACACTCAGCACGATCGCCAGAGAAATCAAGGAAGTTGTCGACAGCGGTGTGCAATTGGCGCTTGTCATAGGGGGCGGCAACATCTTCCGCGGCCTGGCTGCCTCGTCCAAGGGGATGGATCGCTCAAGCGCCGACTACATGGGGATGTTAGCCACCGTCATCAACTCGCTGGCCATGCAGGACGCCCTCGAGAAGCAGGGTGTTTCGACCCGCGTCCAGACAGCGATCGCAATGCAGGAAGTGGCCGAACCTTACATCCGTCGCCGAGCCATGCGGCACCTTGAGAAGGGAAGAGTCGTTATTTTCGGTGCCGGAACCGGAAATCCCTACTTCACGACCGACACCGCCGCCAGCCTGCGGGCCATGGAAATTAACGCCCAGGTCATCCTTAAGGGAACAAAGGTTGATGGTATCTATACCGCCGACCCCAATAAAGACCCCGACGCGGTTAAAATTTCGAAGCTCTCCTACATTGATGTTCTTAAAAAAGGGTTGCAGGTTATGGATGCCACTGCTATATCGCTTTGCATGGACAACAATCTGCCAATTATTGTTTTTGATCTGACGATGGAAGGTAATATCAAGAAAGTCATCTTCGGTGAAGAGATCGGCACCATCGTACAAGGAGAATAGCCATGCCAAAGAACGTGCTTGACGACATGAAGATCCATATGGAAAAAACGTTGGGCGTTCTGAAAAACGAATTCCAAAAGATCCGTACCGGACGGGCAACGACCGGCATCCTTGATGCCATAACTGTCGACTATTACGGCAGCACCTCCTCACTGAGCCAGGTAGCAACGCTGGCTGTTCCCGAGGCGCGCACCATTACCGTCACCCCCTGGGAGGCCAAGATCATCCCGGCCATCGAAAAGGCCATTATGAACGCCAACATCGGCCTGACCCCATCGAACGACGGCAAATCAATTCGCCTGAATCTTCCCCCTCTTACCGAAGAGCGCCGCAAGGATATCGTGAAGGGCCTCAAAAAAAGGGCTGAAGAGGACAAGATAGCCATCAGGAATATCCGCCGTGATGCGATCGACAAGCTTAAAAAACTGGAAAAAGACAAAGCAATTACCGAAGACGAACTGAAGAAATTTGAAAAAGATGTTCAGGATATTACCAAAAGCTTTGAACAGAAGATGGATGAGGCGGTAGCACATAAAGAGAAAGAGGTCCTGGAAGTCTGATGACGCCGCTTGATCCGCACAAACTACCGGTTCATCTGGCGGTTATCATGGACGGCAACGGCCGCTGGGCGCAGCAGCGCATGCTCAAGCGCATTGTCGGGCATCAGCGCGGTGCCGAAACCGTTAAAATGGTGGTTGAACAGGCTTCCCTGCTCGGGATCAAATACCTGACCCTGTTTGCGTTCTCCTCAGAAAACTGGTCGAGGCCGGCGCTTGAAGTGCGGGCTTTGATGACCCTGCTCAAAAAATATATCCATCAGGAAACTGCGCGTATGATGCGCAAAAATATCCGCTACAACGTCATCGGCAACCGCAGTGATCTCCCGGATGATGTCAACGAAACCCTGGAAGAGGCAATTCGCAAGACCGCGGCGAACACCGGCATGGTATTGACGCTGGCCCTTTCTTACGGCGGACGGCAGGAATTGTGCCGGGCCGCTGCCCGCCTTGCGCAGGATGCCGTAGCCGGCAAAATAACCGCAGGTGATATAACCACCGAACTCTTTGACAGTTATCTGGATACCGGCGGCCTCCCTGATCCCGATTTCCTGATCCGCACCAGCGGCGAGATGCGTATCAGCAACTTTCTGCTCTGGCAGCTTGCCTATACCGAGCTTTATTTCACCGATACCAATTGGCCCGATTTCACTATTAATGAACTGCACAAAGCGCTGGCCGACTTCCAGTCTCGTGAGCGCCGTTTCGGGATGACAGGCGACCAGATAACGCAAAGGGGCGACCTATCAAACGCGTGATCTCAGCGATCATCCTGTTGCCAATCGTCATTCTGATCGTCATGAGGGGTGGTACGCTTCTCCTTGCCTGCCTTCTGGCCCTGCTTTCCGCCATCGGCATCGCAGAATTCTATCGCATGGCTCTGCCGGAACGAAGGTTGGAACTCTGGCTTGCCCCCCTGGCTGGATCGGCACTGATTTTTATCCCCCTTGCAGGCAATGACAAGCTCATCTTCTCCGGCATCGGCCTGCTTTTTATCGGTTTTTCACTGTTGTTCCTGTTCCGGGTCCGCACAATCGAAACTGCCGCCCGCGAAGTAGCCTTTGCCCTATTGGCGTTCCTGTACATCCCCTTCCTGCTGATGCATCTCGTCCTGTTGCGCCAGACCCCCTTCGGCGTCCAGTGGCTGTTTGTCATCATGCTGATCGTGATGACCAATGACTCGGCCGCCTATTACACCGGCAGCGCTTTTGGAAAACACCGCCTCTACCCGCTGGTCAGCCCCAAAAAAAGCATCGAGGGGGCTGTCGGCGGTCTGATCGGCAGTCTCTGCGGCGTCCTGGCTGCAAAGTTCACATTCTTCCCGCAGTTAACATTCAGTGATGCCGTTGTGACCGCGCTCGTTATCGGTGTGGTCGGTCAGACCGGCGATCTGTTCGAATCACTGCTGAAGCGCAGCTTCGGCGTCAAGGATTCCGGCACGATAATTCCGGGTCATGGCGGCGTGCTTGACCGTATGGACAGCATTCTGTTTGCCGCACCGATCACCTACTATTATGTTCTCTTCTTTTTCAGAGGCTGACCTATGAAAAACATCTCCATTCTCGGCTCAACCGGCTCGATAGGCGTCAGCACTCTCGAAATTGTCAGCGCCCATCCCGACCGTTTCCGGGTCGTGGCCATGTCTGCCGGGAAAAATCTTGAGCTGTTTGTCCGGCAGATCAGAGAATTTGCTCCCCGGATAGCGGCCGTTGCTTCTCCAGAGGATGTGCCCCGCTTGAAAGAGCTCTGCAGCGGTCTGGATGTCACGATCCTGGGGGGGGTGGAAGGCTTGATAGCTGCCGCAACAGCCGATGAATCTGAAATGGTAGTAGCCGCAATTGTCGGCGCCGCCGGTCTGATCCCGACAGCCGCTGCGATCCGTGCCCGCAAGGATATCGCCCTCGCCAACAAGGAAACCCTGGTAACGGCCGGTCACCTTTTCATGGATCTGGTGGCGGAGTTCGGGGTCCGGCTTTTTCCGGTTGACAGCGAACATAGCGCCATCTTTCAGTCAATTGAAGGACACCGGAGCGAGGATATTCAAAAGATCATCCTGACCGCATCCGGCGGCCCGTTTCTGAACACTCCGGCCGCGCAGCTGTCAGCAGTAACGGTGCGCGATGCCCTCAACCACCCTAACTGGAACATGGGGAAAAAGATCACCATCGATTCGGCTACCATGATGAACAAGGGGCTGGAAGTGATCGAGGCCCGCTGGCTGTTCAACACCCCCGTGGATAACATTCAGGTCAATATCCACCCCCAGAGCATCATTCACTCCATGGTCGAGTATGTAGACGGCTGCGTCATTGCCCAACTCGGCACACCGGACATGAAAGCCCCCATTGCCTATGCCCTGGCCTACCCCGAACGGGTTACGACCGGCGTCAAGCCCCTTGATTTAACGACTTTCGCCGGACTGACCTTCTTTAACCCTGACAACGCCAAGTTCCGCTGCCTTGATCTCGCCTACCGCGCCATCAGGTCGGGAGAAAGTATGCCGGCCGTAATGAATGCCGCCAACGAAATTGCCGTTACAGAATTTCTGGAAGGGCGCATCGGCTTCACCCAGATTGCCGAGACCATTGAGCGCACTATGGATGCCCACTCCGCACATAATCTGAGATCCATTAATGAAGTATTGAAGGCCGACCTCTGGGGCAGAGAGTCGGCACGCGAAATCTGCCGGGAGATTGGTGCACTGATATGACCGTTGTTTATGCAATCATAGTTTTAGGTATTTTGATCTTTGTCCATGAATTAGGGCACTTCCTGCTGGCCAAACTGATGGGAGTCAGTGTTGAAAAGTTTTCTCTCGGTTTTGGCCCCAAGCTGATCGGTAAAAAGATAGGAGAGACGGAATATCTCCTTTCGGCCTTCCCGCTCGGCGGTTACGTAAAGATGTTCGGTGAAGGCGGATTTATCGAAGGCGGCGAATCCGACCCCCGTCCGGAAGACGAGAACGCTCCGACAGACGTTACGTCAGCGCCGGTTCTGCGTGAACTGACCGACGATGAGAAAGCACGTTCCTTCGCTCACAAGCCCGTGCTGGCGCGGATTGCGATCGTCATGGCCGGACCGGTGTTCAATCTGCTCTTTGCCTGGCTGATCTTCATCGTGCTCTGCATGATAGGCGTCCCCACCGTTACAACAAAGATCGGTGAAGCCCTCAAAGACAAACCGGCAGCCAGAGCCGGCATGCAAAAAGATGATGTCATCACCGCCATCAACAACAGGCCGATCAACCGCTGGGATCAGATTGCCGAGGGTGTTGCTGCAAGCAAAGGGGAGCCGCTCACGCTCACGATAAAACGTGATTCCAAGGATATCTCCGTCACCATAACCCCCGAACCCCGCGTTTCAAAAAACCTGTTCGGCGAGAAAATCAATGGCTATGCCATCGGGGTGGCCTCGGCCGGTGAAGTCGTGACCGAATATTTCGATCCATTTCAGGCGGTCATTAAAGGAACCGAGCAGACCTGGAAAGTCATTGACCTGACGTTCATGTCGCTGGTTAAAATGGTGCAGCGCGTCGTCCCGATGGACAGCGTCGGCGGCCCGATCATGATCGCCAAGATGGCCGGTGAGCAGGCCTCCGCAGGTATTGCCCCTTTTCTGGCATTTATGGCACTGCTCTCCGTCAACCTGGGAGTCCTTAACCTTCTACCGGTACCGGTATTGGATGGCGGGCATCTGCTGTTCTATTTCATGGAGTTGATCTTCCGCCGACCGGTGCCGCAAAAGGTTCGTGAATATGCCCAGCAGATCGGGATGGTGTTGCTGCTAGGCTTGATGGTTCTGGCCTTCTACAACGATATCATCAGGTATTTCGTCACCCGCCAGGGATAATACTCAACCCCTCCCACCCCCCTTATCAGGGGAGGCTTTAAGTCTTTCCGGGAGGGATTGGCTTTAATCCATAGCCGCGAAAGGAGCCGCACGATGTTCTCCGAATCGAAACAGAACGTTATAACGCCCCATGACACTCGCTATCTCTTTGTCCTGCCATTTTCAACAGACCCGGGTTTAGCCCGGCGGTTCCTTGCCCGGGACAGCGAGATTGTCGGTAATATTCGTTTCGGCAAGATTCTGGAGACTCTTGACAAGGTGGCCGAGAACACAGCCTTGGCCTACGTCCACCGGTTTTATCCCGGCGCGAGGGTTGTAACGGCAGCCGTGGACAGCATCGTCCTGAGAAATCCTGCCGACACCAGGCACGACCTGGTATTCTCAGCCCAGATCAACCATGTGGGGAAGTCTTCAATGGAGGTCGGCATCCGGATTGAGTGTCTGGGAGAGGGTTCGAGTCATCTGGCAACCTGTTATTTCACCATGGTGGCACGTTCAACTGACTGCGGAGAAGCCAAAAGTCTGACCCTGCCGCCACTGCAGTACCTGGAAGAAATCGATAAAAAGCGCTACCTGAAAGCGGAACAGCGGCGTCAGGCCTATCGGGACGGGCTGGCAAAGGCGGAGGAAATGCCGTCGCACGATGAATACCTGTTCCTCAAGAAGCTGCACAAGGAGCAGGAGCAGCCCGGCTTTAACGGCATTCATGCCGGCCGACTGATGCTTGAATCCACCTGCCGCGCGTATCCCGAACAAGAAAATGTCCCTACGACCATTTTTGGCGGTTATCTGATCCGGAAGGCCTACGAATTGGCGGCACTGGCGGCAGAAATGGTCGCTCCGGACAGGCCGGTGCCGTGTCAGGTGAACCGCATCAACTTCAATCAGCCGGTACTGATGGGGGACCAGCTGAAATTCACCGCAAGGGTGGTCTACACCGGCAAAACGACGATTACCGTACAGAGCGACATAGAGCGCTTCAGCCGCGCGGACGGCAACAAGTCCCTTTCAAATTCCTGCCTGTTCACGTTCCGCAATGTCGGCAGCGACATGAGCCCCCAACCGGTTCCATTCATCTACCCGGTAACGTATGCCGAGGATGCGCGTTTTTTGACCGCTTATCGCCTACGGTTTGATTAAACTTATTAAAAATATATTTACCGCAGAGTACGCAAAGGATCGCAGAGGAAAATCGAAGAGCTTGTGAAAACAGACCTCATTCTTTCGGCTTTTCGATTATTGGTGTAACAGCTTGTTATTTTGGTTTCCTCGCTTAGAAGCGCCTACTTTTGGCTGCGGCCTCTGCGGTTAAACTGTCGTTTATTCGGAGCACACGATTCATGAACATCCTCGCCATAGACACGTCCACA
>VFJM01000280.1 GCA_009886055.1 Geobacter sp.
AATTTGCAGCGCTTTTCACTGAAAGTTTAAAAGATCGTCCCGAACGGGATAAAATCATAGAGGGAACTGTAGTGCGCGTGGATGTTGATACGGTCCTCGTTGATATCGGATTGAAGTCGGAGGGTCATGTGCCTGTCGACGAATTCAGGAACGCTGACGGCGAACTGTCGGTGCAGGTCGGCGACAAGATCCGTGTTCTGATGACTCGCCAGGATGGGAAAAAAGGGTATGTCCTTTCCAAAAAGAAGGCAGATTATCTTTCTGCATGGGATAAGATCGGCGACGCCTGCCAGGAGGGCGGCATCATCGAAGGAACCATTACCGGCAAGGTGAATGGCGGTTTTACCGTAGACATTGGCGGAGTTCAGGCGTTCCTGCCGTCTTCACAGGTTGATATCCGTCCTTCCTCTGACTCTGACAGCTACATAGGACTGAAAGCCAATTTCAAGGTTATTAAGATCAATCAGCGGCGTGATAATATCGTGCTGTCCCGCCGGGCTGTTCTCGAGGATGAACGCACAGCGATACGCGATGTAACGCTTGAAAAGCTTGAGGAAGGACAAATCGTTGAAGGAACAATAAAAAATGTAACCGACTATGGTGCATTTGTTGATCTCGGCGGCGTTGACGGGTTGCTTCATGTGTCCGATCTTTCCTGGGGAAGGGTAGGCAAACCGGCGGATGTTCTTAAGCCGGGTCAGCAGATTACTGCCAAAGTTCTCAAATTCGACCGTGCAAAAGGGAAGATCTCGCTTGGGATCAAACAGACCCTTACGGACCCATGGCTTGACGTGCCTGCCAAATTCCCTATTGGTTCGCGTGTACGTGGCCGGGTTGTCAGCTTGATGGAATACGGTGCGTTTGTCGAATTGGAGTCCGGCATTGAAGGTCTGATCCACGTTTCAGAAATGTCGTGGACAAAGCGGGTGCGCCGTGCCGCCGATGTTCTGAATATTGGTGATGAAGTTGAAACGGTTATCCTTGGCATCGACATGGGGAACCGTAAAATTTCTCTGGGACTCAAACAAGTATCCGAAAATCCCTGGGCTACAATTGCAGAAAAATATCCGGCAGGTACCAGAATCGAAGGTCAGATCAAGAACATGACTGATTTCGGTATGTTTATCGGCATCGAAGATGGTATCGATGGCTTGGTACATGTCTCGGATATGTCATGGACAAAGCGCATCAAGCACCCGGGTGACGTGTACGAAAAGGGGAGCCTTGTGCAGGCGGTTGTTCTGAAGGTTGATGTCGAAAACGAGCGCTTGTCCCTCGGCATCAAACAGCTTGCGCCGGATCCTTGGAGCCTTGCGCCGGGTAAATATCGTACCGGCGCTCTGGTCACCGGTAAAGTTACTTCTTTGACCGATTTCGGGGTATTTGTAGAGCTGGAAGAAGGCATTGAAGGCTTGATTCATGTGTCTGAACTGTCTCGTGAAAAAGTTGCATCAGCTAAGGAATTTGCGGCTATCGGCGACACTCTTGAAGCCGTTGTCTTAAGTTGCGATCCAAAAGAACGCCGGATATCCCTCTCAATAAAATCGATGCATGTTGCCGTAGAAAAAGCTGATTTTGAGCAGTATATGGGTTCACAGGGAGAGTCAACGTCAACATTTGGTGATTTGATGAAACAGAGCTTGAACAACAAATCCAATTAATTTTATTAAGTGCCAGAGGGACGTATGACCAAAAGTGAACTTATTGAAAAAGTTGTTCAGTCTCACGGAATGTTGAACGGTAAAGTTTCGGAAATTGTAGTTAATACGGTTTTTGATTCAATTGAAGAAGCTCTTAAATCCGGTGACAAAGTAGAAATTCGTGGATTCGGGAGTTTCACAATTCGCGAGCGCCTTGGACGTGAAGCGAGAAATCCGAAAAGTGGGGAAGTAGTACGCATCCCTTCAAAGAAGACTCCGTTCTTTAAAACAGGTAAAGAGCTTAAAGAGCGGGTAAACTGCTGATACACCCTCTGCTGGCAATTGCGCCCGAATGGTGGAACTGGTAGACACAAGGGACTTAAAATCCCTCGGCAGAAATGCTGTGCCGGTTCGATTCCGGCTTCGGGCACCAGTAACTATTTGATATTATTAAGTATACTAAGTAGGATCATGCAAACTGCATGGTCCTATTTTAGTTTGTTGTTGCGTTGACGCAGATATTGGCGCAAGAGCTGTGACAGAAGTAAAACTACATATACATGGCATTGGGCAAACGACAACAGTATGTTTTGACAGTAAGGGCAAAGTTGGCCAGAGTATACATACCCTTTTCATAAGGCCTAGATAATACATATGTTTTGAGGTTTAAAAATAGCAGTAGTTCACCTTGCCCGACGAATAGTTACTCTGAATATTCCTTCCACATCAATCCGGTATTGGTATTAAACTTTGTTACACCGTCAGAATCCTCCATGTTGCCGGAAAAGGCGGTATTGTCATC
>VFJM01000209.1 GCA_009886055.1 Geobacter sp.
CCCCACCGGCTCTTCGGTTTCCGGCACTCTTGAGGCCGATTCCGAACGGCAGGCGACGCAGCAGCTCAAAGGTAAGGGGTTATTGCCGCGCGAGGTGCTCGAAGAGGGGGGCGCCGGGGGCCGCACCGGATCGTTTTCCTTCCGCCGTGGTGTCCCGGCTGATGAACTGTCGCTCTTCACCCGTCGCCTTGCCACGCTGGTGGCTTCATTCGTACCGCTCTTCGAAGCGATGGGGTCGCTCTGCGAGCAGGAAGAAAACGGGCCTCTCCGTCAGGCCCTGGTTCGGGTAAAAGAGCGCATCGCCGAAGGAGCCCCCCTGTCGCGGGCAATGGCGGCCGAACCGGATATCTTCGGCGAAAGCTATGTCAGCATGGTGGCGGCCGGAGAGGCTGGCGGCGCTCTTGATGCCGTGCTGGAGAGGCTGGCAGATTTTCTGGAGGAACAGGAGCAGGTGCGGAGCAAGGTCACATCCGCTCTGGCCTATCCGATCCTGATGATATTAGTAGGAGGGGGTGTAATGCTCTTCCTGCTGACGGTCGTCATCCCCCGTATCGTGACAATTTTCGAAGACAGCAAAGCCTCCCTGCCGCTGATCACGGTCATCCTGATCAAAGTCAGTCATTTCCTGCAGGGGTATTGGTGGATTCCCGCCTCCCTGATCATCGCCTCGGTTCCTCTCTATCGCAAAGCCATGAAGCGTGACGATCTCCGCCTGAAACGCGACACCCTGCTGCTTCGACTGCCGCTGGTCGGAGGGATGCTGCAGCGCCTGATCCTCTCCCGCTTCGCCCGGGTTCTTGGGCTGCTCCTCTCCAGCGGCGTGCCGATCATGCGGGCTCTCGAGATCACCGGCGAAGTCGTTGTCAACCGGGTCTACCGCTCTTTTCTGCGCGGCGTGATGGAGGATGTTGCGCAAGGGGGAACCCTCTCCGGAAGCCTGAAGAAGAGCCCGCTTTTTCCACCCCTTCTGGTGCACCTGACGGGGGTCGGCGAGAAGAGCGGCAATATGGAAGGTATGCTGGTAAAGGCCGGTGTCGCCTATGAGCGCGAGTTCAGCGCCCGTCTGACCCGTGTGATGGGGCTGATGGAGCCGCTGCTGGTTCTGGCGATGGGGGTGGCGGTCGGCATCGTGGTACTGGCGGTGCTGCTGCCGATTTTCGAGCTGAATCAGCTGATCAAGTAGGAAGATTCAATGCGTGGCACCCCAGCCTGTAACTAATTACAGCTCTTGCTTTTCCAAATAAATGTTCCATTTGGGAAGATCACCGTTTCACGCGCGTGCGCGCGTGAAACGGTCAACAACGAGTTGACGAGACCTTTCGGAGCCTAACGATGAAAACCCGACCCGCTTTTTTTGAAGCTCACGAAATCCGCCGGATCTATGACGAGAAAACCGAAATCTGGTGGTTCTCTGTGGTGGATATCATTCAGGTGCTGACCCAGCAGACGGACTATCAGGCGGCCAGAAATTACTGGAAGGTACTTAAAAACAGGCTTGTCAAGGAAGGAAGCCAGTCGGTTACAAATTGTAACCGACTGAAGTTGCCGGCCGCCGATGGCAAAAATTACCTGACCGACGTTGCCACAGCCGAAACCCTATTGCGCCTGGTGCAGTCCGTCCCCAGTCCGAAGGCCGAACCGATCAAACTCTGGTTGGCAAAGGTCGGTTACGAGCGGATGCAGGAAATGGCTGATCCTGCTTTGTCGTTGGATCGTGCCCGCGAGACCTGGCAGAAGCATGGACGCAGCGAAAAATGGATTCAGCAGCGCATGACCGGCCAGGAAACACGCAACAAGCTTACCGATTACTGGGCGAATCACGACATCAAGAAGGGTGAGGAATTCGCGATTCTTACCAACATCATCCACCAGGAATGGGCGGGGGTGAGCGTGAAGGATCACAGGGAGATGAAGGGTTTGCAGAGTCAGAATCTGCGCGATCACATGAGCGAGGCGGAACTTATTTTTACCGCGCTGGCGGAACTATCTACGCGACAGATCGCCGAGATTGACGATGCAACCGGGCTGGCCAAAAACAAGGTGGCGGCAAAAGAGGGCGGTACAATCGCCAGGCAGGCGCGTAAGGCGTTGGAAGCCAAAACAGGTAAGGCGGTGGTTTCCGGTGAGAGTTTTCTGCCGCCGGGTAAATCAGTCAAAAGGGTGAGTTGAACAAAGCGTCTGATGATGCAGAAGTACTTGTGTGGCCACAACGATTAATGACAATTATTTGAGGAGGAACGATGCAGATAAGGTTTGGCACCGATGGCTGGCGGGGCGTTATTGCCAGGGATTTCACCTTTGAAAATCTTTCACGGGTGGCACAGGCCACCATGGATTATCTGAACCGCGAAGGTTTGGGGAATAAGGGAGTGGTAATCGGTTATGACCGTCGTTTCATGTCGCGGGATTTTGCCCGGCGGGTCGCAGAGATAGCCGCCGGTAACGGCATCCGCGTGCGGTTGAC
>VFJM01000244.1 GCA_009886055.1 Geobacter sp.
GACCGGAGGCGTTGACAACCCATGAACGGGGATTATGCTGAAGTGAAACACCATTGAAGCGGACGATATGGTTCCACATCGCCTCAAAACCGTCCTTCGGGATCGGGAATGGGTAGGCGGCATGGGCACCGACCAGTGTCAAACCGTTGTTGGTGGTCTTTGTAGTAGTTGCCTGCTTGACCGTGTTATCGGATACGTACTTGGGAAACGCCGCCGTACGGTGAGTTTGGTAGACGTCCATGCGAAAGCCCGGATATTTCTTGATCAACGCCTTCTGTCCCTCAGTCAGTTTGTCGGCGTACTTGCCCACGCTCTTCTGATCGATGGCAAACTGCGGTTTTTCAGCGGCAAACGGGTCGGGACGAATACCGGACCCCTTCTTGAATCCGGCCGGGGCGGTGGTCAGACCACCGGTGTATGCCGGAATGCTTCCATCTATGTTGCCCGCTTTCTCGGCGCCGATGGGGGTGAGCGTCGTTCCGAGTTTCTTGGCCTCCTCGGCGGATATCCCTCCAAAGGCGCCCCCCGCATACCCCAACAACAGGCTAACTGCTACCAATCCTTTACGAAAACTCATACTGTGTACCTCCCTCTAGAATGTGTATCTGTAGGTGAATGAAACGGTGTTGCGGTCCTTGAGCAGGGCCGGATCACCATTATTGGCAACGACCATACCGGTTGTTGCGTCTATTCTGTTCTTGCCGAAATAATCTACATAAAGCAGATCGAATTTATGCCGTGCGAGATAATCGAGCGACAACCCTGCACTCCAGGAACCGGCATCCTTCTGAATGATGTTCGTAGGACTGTTACCGTATAAACCTCGACCGTAGTACAGTGGCATGGTCAAATCCGCACCGGGGAAAATTTGGAACCAGGTCGGAGCAAAGTTCAGGTCAACCGAGACAAAATCTTTGGTGGCGCGGTTGATATCGGTGTAACTGTCATAACCCATGAACGTCCCGTTAGGGTTGTTTGCGTCTATCGTATCCTTTGTTACTTTCAAATAATTGCCCCAATTGAATTCCACGATCCATTGGGCCGAATCAAACACCGGCGTCCGGTTGATCAGACCCAGGAAGTTCACCATCGCATGCAGGGTGTCGCCACGGGCTGTCGAAACGTCCCCGCCACTCGGGAGATCTGCCGCCGAGACTGCTACACCGGTGTTCAGAAGCGGCATGTTTCGACGGTACGAAAACTCACTTCCGACGCTGACGCCCAGAAGCTGCTGGGAGTAGCTTACGCCGTAAAGATCTATATTATCTGCGTAGGCTAAACGTAACTTGCCGTTATCGATATCTACATGAGCCTGGGGCATCTTGTCGGAAAAATTGCGATAGTAAAATCCGAATGTTGTGCCGTTCAGCGCCTCGGGGCTCCAGCGCATACCAACGCCAAAGTCACCAAAATCCTTGGGTCTTATATCGCTGTCTCTGGTTAAGCCGTACGCTAAGTATTGCTGTGTGCCGATGCCGCCGTTAAAGAGATAGTCGTAGGCCGCCATATATGATCCCGCTTCGGGATAGCGGTTGGGCTCCCACTCCATAAAATACTGCCCCATGAGGGTGAGCGTACTGGTCGGTTGCGCGGTAACGCTGACATTGTTGAGCGGACGGAAAAGCTCTTTTGCCCCCGTATTCGGCACCGCATACGCTTTGGCAACGTCAATCGGCATCTGGGCGTATGAAATACCGTTCAGTGCCGCGTTAAACCCCAGTCCTTCGCCCCAGAACTGGGTGTTGCGCCCCACCTTGACCTGGACCGGAACTTCAGCAATTTCGAATTTTCCGAAGGCGAATGCGTCCAGTAATTCACCGCTTGGACCAAGATAGTAACGCTTTGTATAGGAATTCATGGCAATCGGGTTTCCGTTTTTGTCACGGGCATTGGAAGTGCTCAGATCCTTGTTTAGGTTGCCCTTGGAATAAACCGGGTCATACCAACCGGCGCCGCTTACACGGAAGCCGTACATCTTCTGGTAGGAGACATCAAACTCTGACAGCAGATCCAGCCGGCTTGTTACGATGCCGCTCTTGAAGTTGCGATCTCCGTCATCAAGGTCAGGATTTGCCAGAATAGCCGAATCCGCTTTCCCGACCCGGTAACCGAGGTTGTACCGGATAGAGTTGTCCCAGTTGATCTTGATGTCCTCGTTGCCGGTCGGGATCTCGAATGCGTCGGCGCTGCCATACACCCCCAGGAGCGCCGCCATTGTAATTGTGACCAGACCAGGCCTGATACGCATCCCTCTTTCCCTCTTTCCCTCTTCAATCAAAGCTTTGTCCATGTCCGCTTTCCCTCCCATATGGATTCCTTTCACGCGGTCAACTGCTCAATGCCGCCGGCCCTACATTTCCAACTCTTTGAAACAGGGTACATACGTTTACGAAGTTATTTTCTGAAAAACCAAATATAACTTTAAATTTTCTAAACTGATGTTCTGTGAAATTCGTATGGGAATCAGGACCTTTTGTAACTATCGTATTTCGTTTAATCTATTTAGCAAACACTGTTCCAATAAAACGATTCACGTAAACAAAAATTTTCAGTTCCATAACATGCTGACTATTCGGATGTTTATTCGTATTGCTTAGAATATTCTCAATAAATAATGCGTGCACGGCAGTCGGGGAGACGGTATTAGAGACATCAATGTCTCTATCAGTTCGAGAGGGTGAGACTTAATTGTCTCAGGTGATGAAAAATGACGAAGGGAGTGGGACTTTTGTGTCTCAGTTGTTGCGGAACGAGGAGGGGTCGATTCCCCAGGCATGGAGGAGACGGTGGATATGTCGGCGGTTTACGCCCGCATAATCGGCTACTTTGGTGATATTTCCCTGAAAGTGGTTCAGGAGCGATTGAAAGTAGCTTCGCCCCACTTCTTCGAGAACCTGTTCCTTGAGTTCGGAAAACGTTCGGGAAGGCAACGCAGCGGTAAGAGTTTGCAGCCCTCCGGGGAGGTGCTTTACATCAAGAGTTTCAGGATTGTGAAACGTCATGACGTGCTCCAGAAGGTTCACCAGTTCACGGACATTGCCCGGCCATTGATAACTGCAGAGGAGTTTAATTGCCGCCGGTGATATGCCGCTGATTTTGCGGTTAAGCTTGCGGTTCAATCGAGTCAGGTACCACTCGAGCAGCAAGGGGATGTCCTCTGCCCGTTCCCTGAGAGGTGGGATGCAGATTTCAATCACCTTGAGCCGGTAATAGAGATCTTCTCTGAACCGACCGGCCTGAACCTCGCTGACAAGATCGCGGTTGGTTGCCGCGACGATTCGAACCTGTGCCGTGCGGCGACGGGTTTCGCCGACGCGGACAAAGGTCTTTTCCTCGAGAAAACGCAGCAGTTTCTTTTGCATACCGAGCGGAATCTCCCCGATCTCATCGAGGAAGACTGTACCATCGGCGGCCGCCTCGACATAGCCGGCCCTGTCCTTGTGCGCTCCGGTAAAGGCCCCCTTGGCGTGGCCGAAGAGTTCGCTCTCGATAAGCGTGTCGGGAATCGTGGCGCAGTCGACGGTGATAAAGGGCTTTTCACGCCGTGCACCGACGGTATGGACGGCATGGGCAATAACTTCCTTGCCGGTGCCGCTTTCGCCGGTAATCAGCACGGTCGAAGCGGTGTCGGCAACTGCCTGGACGGAATCGAGCACCTTCTTGATGGCCGGGCTTTGCCCGACGATCCCCTCGAATTCACCAACGCGCCCTGTCGCTTCCGCAAGCAGACGAAAACGGCGCTTTTGCTCATGGTGATCGAGGGCTTTGTGCAGCGTCAAATCAACAGTATTCAGGTCAAACGGCTTTGTCAGATAATCAAAGGCTCCCGCTCGCATGGCCTGCACCGAGCTGTCAATGGTGCCGAATCCGGTCAGAAGGATGACAGGCAAATCGGGCATGATTTCGAGCGCTTTGGCCGTCAGTTCCACCCCATTCATCCCCGGCATGTTAAGATCAAAGATCGCCGCGTCGGGTTGCCAGGAGAGAATCCGGGAAAGGCCGTCGCTTTGCTTGAGCTCACCAATGGCCTCATAGCCCATCGACTCCAATGCCGTAACAAGGGCCGCCAATAACGGGCGTTCATCATCTACTACCAGAATACGTGCGCCGTGTGCGGTAGTCGTCATATGTGCCTCTGTATCGGAAATTCAACTTTAAAAATGCACCCTTTGGGTGACAGGTTGCGAACATCGATCGTCCCGCCATGATTCTTTACGATGTTATACACTATGGAAAGACCGAGGCCGGTTCCTTCACCAACTTCTTTGGTGGTGAAAAACGGCTCAAATATATGGGGAAGGCTGACTTCGGAAATCCCCGGCCCCTCATCCGCAACTTCAAAGATAAACGATGTCGATTCATCCTCTCCGGATTCGAAATAGGTCTTTACACTAATCGTGCCACCTTTTCCCTGGGCATCAAGGGCATTTCTCAGCAGGTTCCAGACAACCTGCTTGAAGCCGGAGCAATCCGCCGGAATAGTCCGGCAATCGTCACACAGAGTGGTGGACAAGTTTACGCCTCGGGCCGATGTTTCGTAGCGTACGAGGTCGGCGATCTCTTTTACAATACTATTGGGACTAATTTCAGTAACAAGCGGACTCTGGAGGCGGGACAGGTCCAACAGATTGCGCAATTGCGCCTGAATCCTTTTTATCTCACCCATCACCACTTCCATTTTCTCAGACACATCAGCAGGAATATCATTTCTGCGCAGTACCATCTGGGTATAGGTGGATATTGTCGCCAGAGGATTGTTGACCTCGTGCGCCACCCCCGCGGCCAGACGGCCAACCGCCGAGAGCTTTCGCCCCTGCTCAACTTCGGCGAACACCCGCTGGAGTTCCTGCTTCTTCTCCTGAAGATTTTGAGCCATTGAGTTCAGCGCCTTGGCAAGCTGGCCGAACTCGGTCGGGTCTTCTGGTATGCGGTGAGAGAGATTGGCGTTGCCAAGCTCGACGATCCCGCTGAGAAGCGTGCGAAGTCCCTTTGACTGGTGAATAACCACGATTATGGTGATGCAAATAACTCCAAGCAGGGAAAACACGAGGATGTGAATAAAGTTAGAGCGCATTTCTTTCGTTTCCGCAAGGATCTTCCGGGCGCTTTCATTGGCAGGGGCCGTGACTTCACTTTCGGGCAACAGATACACAATCTTCCATCCAAGAGGCTCGACGGTCCCATGTCCCACGAAAGCCCGCAACCCCGGAGTTTTAACAAAAGTGATGTTTCCCTTCTCCGCCTGGAGGCGGTCCACCAACGCTTTGATCTCCTGGTTTGTGGAATTGGACAATTTCTGGCCCTGGGGAGGAGACTTCGGATCGAGTCCCAGTGCCGCCAAAGGGAAATTGGCCGAAGCCGCTATAATCTCGCTGCCGGCCAACAGCAGCGAACTTGCCCCCTTGGACAATCTGCTCCCGGAGATCTCCCGGAGCAGGTATTCTATTGTGAGGTCGATGCCGATCGTCGCCTCGAATCGCCCCTTGACATACACCGGAAAGAGGCATGAGATCATCCACTCCCGGCTCAGGGGATCAATATACGGGGGTGTGAACAACACTTTTTTGTGGGGATTATGGGATGGGTCGGCAAGGTAGTAAAAAGGCCACGAGGTAATTTTCCGGTTCCGGGGCATCTGAGTGAAATCCCGCCAGGGAAATGCACGCGTTACACCGTTGCGGTGTATCATATATGCCAGCAACATTCGCCCTTCCCGCTCAGCCAGAGGCTTCAGCAGGAGGTCCAGGGATTCCGTGGCGGCAATGACCGGATCCTGGGCCGTCTCATATTGGGTTACATAGAGTACGGAATTGCCGTCATCAATCGCATTCCCGTAGATACCTTCCTGATTCACGCTGTACCGGCTGCCGTTTCTGAACGAAAGCTGGGTCGGGTTCTTGAGAAGGGATTGTGTGTATGAACCAAGCGTATAGGTCTCATCCTCAATTCTTGTGAACAAGATTGAAAGTTTGCTCGCTTCCTCGATGAGCAGCTCTTGCAGGTGTTTTTCCTGGGATGAGATGAGTGCGACTCTCGCACCTTCAACCGCATTATCCTGAATGGTCTGCAGGTGCCGCGACGACATGAACAGCATCAGCATGATGGGGAGTACCCAGATAAGTCCGAAACCCAGAAGAATCTTGAAGGCCGATCTCGATTTATACCCGAACGTTTTCGTCATACAGAGTGCTCCGGAAGTGTACATCACCAAACTTTTAAAATATTTTACACGCCGCAGCGACGTAGCCTTTTGTGGTTACACCTGCAGGACCGTTGGTTTACTGAACTGCAGATTGAGAAGGAAATGCGGGGATTCACCTGATTATTGCCAGGTTAAATCACAAGGCTTGCAGACGGGAGCGGCTGATGCCGGCATCTTCTGCGACGCACAGGATCTCCTCCCAGGTCACTTCATCAATTGGAATGCCGGCTGAGGAGCGCTCGGCATATTTCTTCCGTTCCGGGTCACCTGCCACCATTACGGACTCACCGGCAACTGAAGGGGGCGATCCCTTGACATGGCGTATAACAGCGTCAATTTCAGACTGCATCCAGTCATGCTCAACCAGTCGACCGGGATCAACCACAAAGGTGAACATATTGTTGACGATGCCCCCCAGGCGCGGGTTTTCCGGCTGTATTGTGCCCCCGCCGGTGAGAACTCCCGCCAGCAATTCACAGAAAAGGGCCAGGCCGTACCCCTTGTGCTCTCCGAAAGGGAGCAGGGCGCCACCCGGCTCCCTGAACATGACGGCAGGATCGGTAGTCGGCTCCCCGTCAGAGTCCAGAAGCAGTCCATCCGCCACCCTTTCCCCCCTGTTCATGGCAACCATCGCTTTGCCGCGGGCAATCCTGCTGGTCGCCATGTCAAGCAGAACAGCCGGATTTTGGCCGGTCGCAGGCATCGCAATACATATGGGATTAGTTGAAAGGCGGGCGTCCCTGCCGCCAAAAGGGGCAACCAGCGGGGCATGATCAATCACATTGACAAAATGGAGCGAAACCAGGCCCGCTGCAATGCTCTGCTCTCCATAGGACCCAACTCTCCCGATATGATGGGCATTACGGAGCGCCATGACAACCAGACCGGTTTCCCTGCACCTGCTGATGGCTGCATCCATCGCCTCAAAGGCAACGCGCTGCCCATACCCCCTCTGTCCATCGAAAACCATGATCGAACCATCATCCCTGACCAGCCGTGCCGCCGTGCCGGGGACCAATAGGCCGCCACTTACATTGCGCAGGTAAGTGGGGATCATGATGGCTCCATGGCTGTCATGCCCGGTCAGGTTGGCGCGAACCAGATGCCCTGCGACCAGAGCAGCTTCATACTCGTCACTGCCGGTCTGGCGTAAAATTTCATGCAGCACTTTTTTCAGTTTCTGTTCAGTAATTAACACGGTAGTTCCTTTATAAGTGCACGAGGCTGCAATATGGATCCTGATGAGAA
>VFJM01000356.1 GCA_009886055.1 Geobacter sp.
GGAGAATATTTATGGAATTAATCGGCACAGCATTGACATTGAGTGAGCTAGTTTCATATCAGGATGGTTCGGTTGTCAGCAAGACACTGATCGACAAGAAAATCGGGACGGTGACGATGTTTTCTTTCGGCGCCGGTCAGGGGTTAAGCGAGCATACCGCACCGTATGACGCATTTGTACAGGTGGTTGATGGTGAAGCGGAAGTGATTATCAATGGTGAAGCGCAGAAAGTAACCTCCGGTCAGATGATCATCATGCCGGCCAACATTCCGCACGAGCTGAAAGCGGTCACGCCGTTCAAGATGCTGCTGGTCATGATAAGGGCCTGAAAAATGACTAAAAAAACCGCCGTGCTGCTGCTCCAGATGGGGGGACCCGATTCGCTCTCCGCCATCGAGCCGTTCCTGTACAACCTTTTTTCCGACCGGGATATCATCCGCATCGGACCGGCTTTTCTGCAGCCGATGATCGCCCGCTTCATCGCGCGGCGCCGCTCGAAGAAGGTCAGGGAGTATTATAAGAAGATCGGCGGCAAGTCGCCGATTCGAGAACTGACCGAACAGCAGGCGGCCGAACTGGAAGCGGCTCTCGGCACAGGTTACCGCTGTTTCGTGGCCATGCGCTACTCGAAACCGGATACGGCCGAGGCGCTGGCGGCCATATCGCGTGAAGGGATCACAAAGGTTATCGCCCTCTCGCTTTATCCGCATTATTCCCGCGCCACGGTCGGTTCCAGCATCAATGAACTGGAGCGCGTGGTGAAAAAGTCCTCGGCCCCGGTCAGCCTCTCCTACATCCGCCAGTTTTATAATAACCCGGCCTACATCGCCGCACTGTCGGAAAAGGTCGAACGGGGACTGGCCGGCTTTCCGGAGCGGAACGACGTGCAGCTGCTCTTCTCGGCCCACGGCCTGCCGCAATCGTTCATCGATTCCGGCGATCCCTACCTTGAGCATATTCAGGCAACCGTACGCTTGACCATGGAGCATTTCGGCGGCATCTCTCACCATCTGGCGTTCCAGTCGCGCGCCGGCCCGGTCAAGTGGCTGGAGCCGTCCACCGAAGCAAAAATCGCCGAGCTCGCCGCATCCGGCTGCACGCAGCTGCTGATGGTGCCGCTCTCGTTTGTGTCCGATCACATCGAGACCCTGTACGAGATCGACATCCAGTACCGTGATGAGGCCAAGGCGCTCGGCATTGTCGATTTCCGGCGCACCGAAGCTCTCAACAGCTCTCCGGCCTTCATCTCCTGTCTGGCAGAACTGGTACGCGGGGCTGCGGGGTGATATTGATTTTATGAGCCGCCTGTCGTATACTGCCAACCATTATTCAAGACAAATTATCCGGAGGGTATCATGTTTAAAAAGATGTTGAGTGCCGTTGCATTGGTCTGCCTTATTGCCGGAACCGCCTTTGCGGAGGGGAAAAAGAATCCTGTCGTCACGATGGAAACCACCCTCGGCAACGTCAAAATCGAGCTTTTTGAAAAAGAGGCCCCCATCAGCGTCAAAAACTTTCTTGACTATGCCAAAAGCGGCTTTTACAGCGGCACGGTTTTCCACCGCGTCATCCCCGGCTTCATGGCCCAGGGGGGCGGATTCACTGCAGATCGCAAACAGAAGCCGGCGGGTACACCCATCAAGAATGAGGCCGCCAATGGCCTGAAAAACGATCGCGGCACGATTGCCATGGCCAGAACTTCGGCCCCAGACAGCGCCACCGCGCAATTTTTCATCAATGTCGTGGACAACGGCATGCTGAACCGCCCCAGTCCCGATGGAGCCGGTTATGCGGTTTTCGGCAAGGTGATCGAAGGGATGGATGTCGTCGACAAGATCGTCTCGGTAAAAACACAGAACGTAAATATGGTGTTCCAGAACCTCCCTGAAACTCCTGTCGTCATCAAGTCTGTCAAAGTTGTGAAGTAAGGGGCTCTTATGGGAATGACCGAAGAACTTGTCCACTGGACCAATGAGCAGAAATGCCGGAGGGCGGTTGCGGCGCTCGACAGGAACGGCTTCACGTCCCGGTACTGCCCTACCCCGGGGGATGCCGCGAAGTACATCATCGCCGGAGCGGCCGATTCCGTTACGGTCGGTTTCGGCGGTTCAATGTCGATCATCTCCCTTGGGGTGGAGCAGCTGTTGCGGGAACAGGGCAAGGAGATTCTCAATCATGGCTACCCCGATTTCTCGCGCGATGAAAAGCTCGACATCATGCGCCGTCAGCTGACCTGCGACCTGTTTTTGTCCGGCTGCAACGCGCTTACCCTGAACGGTGAACTGGTCAATATCGATGCCACCGGCAACCGGGTCGGGGCGATGCTCTTCGGCCCGCGCCGGGTGATTGTCGTCGCCGGTCGCAACAAACTGGTTGACGGCACGCCTCAGGATGCCATCAAGCGGGTCAAAGCCTGGGCAACTCCCCCCAATTCGAAACGCCTCGACTTCAAAACCCCCTGCTCCTCGACCGGTTTTTGCAACGATTGCTCCTCGCCGGACCGACTCTGCCGGGTGACCACCATCATAGATCGCAAACCGCGCTTTACCGACCTTCATGTACTGGTAGTCAACGCTGACCTGGGTTTTTAGATGGTTCCCGTCAAGCAGTTCTTTCATGCGCTGCTTGACGTTTTTCTCCCGCCGATCTGCCACATCTGTCATGATTTTATCCCGAATGCCGGCACTCTCCACATCTGCCCGACCTGCCGCGATCGCCTGCCGCTCGTATCGTCACCGCTCTGCCCCGTCTGCGGCATTCCTTTTATCGGTACAGGCGGCGATCATGGCTGCGGCGCGTGTCTGATCCATCCCCCTCATTTTGATACGGCTCGTGCACCCTTTCTCTATGAAGGGGCGATACGCGACCTGATCCATTCCTTCAAGTATAATCAGCAGACACACCTGCGCTCTCCGCTGGCGCTCCTGACCCTGGAAGGAGTGAGCGGCTTCCTGTCAGATCACGAACCGCACCTCATCGTTCCCGTTCCGCTGCATCGTTCCCGCCTTCGTCAGCGCGGCTTCAACCAGGCCGTGCTCCTTGGGAGGGTGCTCTCGCGCAGGATCTCTCTGCCGATGGTGCCGGACGTCCTCGTCAGAACCCGGCCGACGGAACCACAGATCGAACTCTCCGCAGCGGAGCGCCGGTTGAATGTGAAGGGAGCCTTTGCGGTCGGCAGGGGTGACCATGTCGCGGGTAAACGGATACTGCTGCTGGATGATGTCATGACAACCGGCAGCACGATGGATGAATGTGCCAAAGAGTTGAAAAAAGCCGGGGCAGCGACCGTGATTGCCGCAACAATAGCCCGTACGGCACGATGATTCGACAGCCGGAGAATGCCCCTGCCTGGCAGTTTATTATCTTGACAACTAAGGTCTGCTTCCGTAATGATTTTAAGCATTTCATTCTAACCGGAGAAACTGTATGCGCCTCTCAACGAAAAGCAGATACGGTCTGCGAGCCATGTTCGACATCGCCTATAACTGCGGCCCAGCACCTGTCCAGATTCAGGACATATCCCGTCGGCAGCAGATTTCACCCCGTTACCTTGAGCAGATTTTCCAGGGACTGAAACGTGCCGGCCTCCTGAAAAGCAAGCGTGGTCCGCAAGGGGGGTATGCGTTGTCACGCCGTCCGGATGAAATAACGGTTCTTGAAATCCTGAATGCCACCGAGCAGGATGTGTTGCTGGTTGACTGCGCCGGAGTCACGCCAAAGAAACGTCGCCGCAAATCAGAGTGCCCTTTCGAAGGGAAGTGTGTCACCCAGACCGTCTGGGCGGAAGCAAACGAGCTGCTTGACACCCTGTTTGGCGGCATGACCCTGCAAACCCTCTGTCAGCGCGCCCACGACATGGGCATCAAAAACGAGACTGATCATCGCGTCATGTACTACATCTGATTTTCCTGCAGAAAGGGCCGGTGTTCGGAAGCAGAGGACGGGGCGGGAACCGGGTACGGGTAGAATTCAAGCAGGGGTAGTGGCAGAAATCTAAAAAGAAAGGGCGGCTCTCAGCCGCCCTTTCTAATGTAAAGGTCCTGCATTATTTCAGAGGTCCAGTATCATCGCATTTTCGTCACAATCCGGAAATTTCGGGCATTTAATACAGTCACCCCAGACTTTTTGCGGCAGTTCGGCTTTATCCACGAGGCGAAAGCCATGCTTGGCAAAAAAATCCGGTTTGTAGGTCAGGCAGAATATCCGTTTCAACCCGATTTCGCGCGCTTCCGAGATGCAGGCCTGCACCAGGCGGCTGCCGATCCCCTTGCGGCCGGCATCTTCCGTCACAGCGACAGAACGCACCTCGGCCAGATCGTCCCACACGATATGCAGTGCGGCGGCGCCCAGAAGAACGCCCCCCTCTTCAACCACGTAAAAATCGCGCAGCGACTCGTACAGCTCCGACAGCGAACGGGAAAGCATGTCTCCCCGATTGGCAAAAGTCATCAGCAACCTCTGGATATTCTTTACATCCGCAATCTGTGCTTTTCTGATCATGATATGTTCCTTTCCTATCGGATGCCGACTGTAACCAGGCGCGGTTTCAGCACCCTGACGAGCTCCGCCGGCGCCATCCCGACCAGATAGCCGCGCTTGCCGCCGTTGATGAAAACCTTCGGCAGGGTGGTGATGCTCTCTTCCATATACACCGGCATCGGGTGACGGGTCCCGAATGGCGAGGTGCCCCCGACAAGATAGCCGCTCTGCTTCTGGGCCGTTTCCGCCGTGCAGGGTGAAACCTGTTTTGCTCCCATAAGACGCGCCAGCTCCTTGGTTGAAACCTGCAGATCGCCATGCATCAGCACGATCAGCGGCGTGCGGCCCTCATCCTCCATCACCAGCGTTTTTATGACGGCATGCTCGTCAATTCCGAGTTCACGGGAGGAGACTGCCGTCCCCCCTTTTTCCTCGTATGCGTAGAGGTGGTCGCTGAACACGACCTTTTCGGCACGCAGTGCACGTACTGCGGCGGTTACCGGTGCTTTCTCCTTCGCCACCTCAGCAGATCCTCGGCAGCTGTTCCCCGGAGAGCATATCGACCGACCGCATGCCGCCGATCACCGTCTCCATCTGCACCCGACCGGCCGTCCCGGCTTCAACCGTGCCGATGATGGCGGCGCCGACCCCGAGCGGATGCTTCCTGATGGCGGCCAGAGCGGCTTCTGCGGCATCAGCCGACACAAAGGCCACCAGCTTCCCCTCGTTTGCCACAAACAGCGGATCAAGCCCCAGAATCGAGCAGACCCCCCGCACGGCCGGCTTGACCGGCAGCGCCTCTTCCCGCAGGGTGATGGCGACGCCTGACTGCTGGGCTATTTCCTTGATCGTGGTTGCCACTCCGCCACGGGTCGGGTCGCGCAGCACATGGAGGGAAGCGCCGACTTCCGCCAGAAGAGCGGCGACGAGGCCATTCAGCGCAGCGGAATCGCTTTTGATTTCGGTGCCGACCTCAAGCCCTTCGCGTCCCGCCATGACGGCGATTCCGTGGTCGCCGATCGTGCCGTTGATAATGACGACATCTCCCGGCTGCGCGTTCGCGCCATGAATCGGAAGATTGTGTTCGACCGCACCGACGCCGGAGGTCGTGATGAAAATCTTGTC
Organism: Geobacter sp.; assembly: GCA_009886055.1. Classification (GTDB taxonomy): domain Bacteria; phylum Desulfobacterota; class Desulfuromonadia; order Geobacterales; family Pseudopelobacteraceae; genus JACRCG01. The sequence continues at coordinate 5,605 of VFJM01000356.1, forward strand.
GGCCTTGCCGCGCGGCACGACCTTGGTATCTCCGGTAACTATTTTCACGCCGGCGGCGTCAGCCGCCGAGCGCATATCCTCCAGTATGACCTTCAAGTCAGCTTTGCTGAAACCCTCTTCGATGATCAGCCCGACACTCAGCCAGAGCGGCCGGGCACCCATCATGGCCAGATCGTTGACGGTGCCGTGCACGGCCAGGCTGCCGATCGTCCCCCCCGGAAAAAATATCGGGTCAACGACAAAAGAGTCGGTCGTATACGCGATCCGTCCGGGAACGGTCTCCAGCAGGGCGGCATCGTTCTGTCCCGAGGAGGGTATCCCGCTGACAATCGGTATGATCAGTTCATCGAGCAGCTGGTGCGAAAGCCGCCCGCCACTGCCGTGGCCGAGAAGAATGAGGTCGTTATTCACGTGGGGGTCTCCTGTAAATAGTTTTGTACTTTATCACACATTGGCAATCTGTCACAGCAGCTTTTTATTTCGGGCATGGAGCAGGTCGATTACAAGCTGCTTGTGACCGGCACGCAATGAGTGTGGGTGACTTTTCAGTTATTTTAGCCTTACGGGCAGCATGGCAGAGCGCCCCCTGAAGCTGAGATTCGTGCAGGTGGTAACGGCGTCTTTGACCGGTTTCCTCCACTACTGTCAATGACTGTTGGGGAAATACCCACTGGTACATGAACTCTTTCGGCACCTTGGGTTTTTTTCTCAATCTCGTCATCCAGAAACACTCCGTCAATAGAGTAAAACTAATAAATCAGTTTCTAATTTGATGTAACCATGCTAAACGAATCTCCATAACTTTGCACACATACTGAAATATTAATGAAAACACGAGTGATTTTAAAACCTGGGCAAAAAGGGACAAAGCGGCTGGTTGAGCAGTACGGCGGAGCCCTGCTTTGTGTCCGCTATCGCTATGATGCAAAAGCACACAAAGAGTATAAAACCGTAGAAATTATTGTCAGCGAAAGTGAATGGACTCCCCCGCCAGCCAAGTATCCGGACGGCACACTCGTCTCCCTCAAAATCGGCATAAATGAAACGTCCTTACAAAATCAGACAA
>VFJM01000181.1 GCA_009886055.1 Geobacter sp.
ATGGAGCCGCTGCTGGTTCTGGCGATGGGGGTGGCGGTCGGCATCGTGGTACTGGCGGTGCTGCTGCCGATTTTCGAGCTGAATCAGCTGATCAAGTAGAGGGCTCCTGTCACTGCAGTAGCCGGTGAGTCGACAAAAATTTTCAACAGATGAGGAGGAACGATGCAGATCAGGTTTGGCACCGATGGCTGGCGGGGCGTTATTGCCCGGGATTTCACCTTTGAAAATCTTTCACGGGTGGCACAGGCCACCATGGATTATCTGAACCGCGAAGGTTTGGGGAATAAGGGAGTGGTAATCGGCTATGACCGTCGTTTCATGTCGCGGGATTTTGCCCGGCGGGTCGCAGAGATAGCCGCCGGTAACGGCATCCACGTGCGCTTGACGGAAGAGTATGCCCCGACACCGGCGGTTTCGTGGGCTGTGCGTGAGACCGGCTCCGGAGCCGGGGTAATGATTACCGCCAGCCATAATCCTCCCGAGTATAACGGTTTTAAAATAAAGGAGGCTTTTGGTGGTTCCGCCCTCCCTGCCACAACCAGAATTATTGAAGAAATCGTTGCCTATAACCTTGAGAACAGCCGTCGTATCATAGCGGTTCCCTATGAAGAAGCCCTTAAAAAGGGGGTTATTGAACTTTTTGACCCCTGTGAAGGATATTTCCACCAGATCGGCCGCTACGTCGACCTCGATCTGATCAGAAGGGCCGGGATTAGAGCCGTGGTTGATCCGATGTACGGTGCCGGCAGCGGTTTTATACCGCGCCTCCTCCCCGGGGTGGATGAAATCCACAACAGTGAAAATCCCTCGTTCGGCGGTCGGCCGCCTGAACCGATCGGTCAGAACCTGCAGGAGCTCTCTGCTCTGCTCAAGGGTGGGAAATACGGGGTCGGCCTGGCTCTGGACGGCGATGCCGACCGGATCGGCGCAGTTGACGAGAATGGGGAGTTCTTCTCCTCCCATTGCATCTTTACCGTGATTCTGCGGCATCTGATCGAACATAAGAAACTCACCGGAGCGGTGGTCAAGACGGTTTCGACAACCCGCATGATCGATCTGCTGGCCGAAAAATTCGGGTTGGAACTCTTTGAGACCCCGATCGGGTTCAAACATATCTGCGAGCTGATGCTGGAGCGCGATATCCTCATGGGAGGTGAAGAGTCCGGGGGGTTGGGGGTGAAGGGGCATATCCCGGAGCGGGACGGGATTCTACTCGGGCTGCTGCTGCTGGAGGCGGTTGCGGTCAGCGGCAAGGGGCTCCGGCAGTTGCTCGATGAGACGATGGACGAAATCGGGCATTTCTATTATCAGCGAATTGATCGTCGCATCGAAGATGCCGCCAAAGAGCAGTTGATCGCACGGTTGCGCACAGACCCTCCGACAGTGATTGATGGTCAGCGGGTTATGACCACCAATTTCAGCGACGGTTTCAAGTTCATCTTTGAAAGCGGCGACTGGCTGTTGATCCGTCCGTCAGGCACCGAACCGGTTCTGCGTCTGTACAGTGAAGCGGGAACGCTGGACCAAGTCGAGCGTTTTTTGCGTCAGGCGGTAATAATCGCCGGATGTTAGATTTTTGTCGCAGACCCCACTTTGACATCGCATCAACAATATGGTAATACAGTGTAATACACAAGGAGGTGCGCTATGCCGTCACGTCAAAGAGCTGTTATGACCTTATCCGTTCCGCCACTCATGGCAACCGAATACCGTGAGCTTGCTAAGGAAAAGGGAGAAAGTGCCAGCGAGTTTTTTCGGGAGATATTCACATTCTACAAACAACAGATGCTGAAAAAGGAGTTGGCCGACCTGCAACAGTACGGAGTTAAAAAAGCCCGTGAATTGCAGATTACCGAGGATGACATCGAACGTCTTGTGTTTGGTGACAGGTAGTGAAAAGAGTCGTTTTTGATACCAATATCTACATTTCAGCATTCATTACCCCTGGAGGTCGAGGGGAAACAGCCTATCAAAGAGCCGTTGATGGAAGTATAAAGCTATATTCTTCAGTTCCCATTCTCACCGAGCTGGCCAGAAAACTTCAGGATAAATTCAAGTGGGAATCTGATCGTGTGAAAGCGGCAGTCCGCCATGTGGCAGCCGTGGCAACAGTTTTGAAGCCGAGCGAGCGTATTTCTGTAGTAGCAGATGAACCGGACAACCGAATTCTGGAGTGCGCCGTGGCCGGCAACGCAGATATGGTCGTGACTGGAGACAGGCACCTGCTTGATTTGAAGACGTATGAGGGGATTGAAATTGTGACTCTGGCGGTTTTTCTGGAACGGACGTAACGGCGACATTGATCATTGTGGGGTTTTAGGGGAATTGCTTATTTCCATCTTCTCCAAGCAGTGGGGAGGATGGGGAGTAGATGTCAAGAAGCTGCGAAGTAGCAGAATGGGCGGTTGTTGCAAGTGAGGACGTGGGATGCTGTGCCTGAAGCTATGACAAATGCCAAAATATAAAGCCTGACACGATAGATTCCGCATCCGTGTTCCTCGTGATTCAAATTGAAAAGCTCCGTGCTGAAATTGACACAAAAACCAAAAATAGGACAAGGGACAGGGCGTTAGAGAGGTTTCCTGGTGTCACAGAATCGAAAAGATAGCCATGTTGATTTGCATGATCTGGTGCCATGCTGGCTGACCCATGAATGGAGAGCGGCATGACTACTGCTGAGCTTTTGGCGGCATTGGCGCGGGAATGCCCCAACGGTGTGTCATTCGATCCGATGGCGGTGCGGCTTTTGCGGCAGAAAATCCCGTTTAAGGATTGGCAGATCGAAGAACTGAAGGCCGCGATGTTCCAACTGGGGAGTGGACTGTGGTTTTCCCGCGAGATGATTTCGGACGATGAGTCTCGGTTGGCAGTCGAAAAGCAGGCGTGGGAATGGCTTGATGAATACGATTGCTTTTCTGTCGAACGGTTGTTTGAAAATTTTAGTGGTGTTCTCCGTCATATTGCCACACCGGAAGTTTGTGCTGCTTTTCTGCAGTATTTGGGGTTCAAGGTGGCAACGTGGGGAAATAGGGGGTATTTCTGTTTCCTACTTCTGCCTAACCTAGATGTTTATCTGGGGGGAATCTCGAAAGCAATTGCCGGATGGCTTGAAGAAGCGGACGGCACGTTGACCTTTCATGAAATCGAGGAGGCAATGCCGCACCTGTCTGCTGAGGCGTTGGAGGGCATCCGCGCGCAATTCCTGCCGGAAGTCCATGTGGCGGAAGTCGGCGAGGTGCCCTGCTGGTGCAGTACAGAGGCGATCCACCTGCCGGAGGATTTTTCGGAAATACTGACAGCCGCTGTAGATACACTGGTTAAGCTGGAGGAGAGAGTTTCAGTTGCAAATCTAGAATTCGCGTTGAATTTGCTCTACCGCTTCCGGTTCCGTAAGGAATACGCCCTGCCGGATAACGACACCTTCATGCGCGTTTGCGCAAAATACTACCAAGGCGGGAAAAATGTCTTTCCGAATATGAAGAAATCGCGCGAAAGAGCAAATGACTTGTCCGTGCCAGGAAAGCGTGTGCGTAGCCCGAATACACGCTTCCGTATTCTTGATGTGCCGAATGGCGCTGAACTGGCCTTCACAAGGGGCAGCCATATCACTTGCACCGTGCTGGATGACTCAAATCAAGTGAAATACGACTGCAAGGCATGGTCGATTTCTGCTTTGGTGGCTCATTTGTTGGGGGTGCCCTCTGTGAATGGTTTTTGTTATTTTAGCTACGAGGGCGAAGTATTGTGGGATCGACGTTTGCGGTTGGAACAGGCAGTCACAGAGGGCAAATATCATGCAGCGGAGATGTCGCCACCCGCTGAAGTACAAAACGCGGAAGGCAAAATCATCGGATTGGAAGGGCGGCCGTTATCGCCTTCAACTTGGCGGAATTTCCGTGCTGACGGCACGAATCCATGGGTCGCTGATTGGGCGCACCGCGTCGAAAATGGAGAAAGCGTGGAACAGATTGCACGGGAGTCAGGATATGCGTTATCTACAATGAAAGTCATGATTTCAAATTTCCACTTATATTTCAAGGTATGCAAGCTGAACGGTATCGTGCCTGAGGCAGACGCGGATGTATAGCTACGAGTGGGACCATCGTACTCGCGGGTACCGCCTGACGACGCAGACTGGAAAGTTCGTGGCGAGCGAAATTCGTCCAGTCTTCGCGGAGGAACTGGCACTCACAGGGTTTGAAGCTCAGTTGGAGTTTGATCCATCGGAGCGGCGTCCGCTCCTCTGGGCGAAGCAGAACGTGTATCTGTATCGCGGCGAAGAAATCGCGAAACTCAATAAAACCCGCTACGGCAAGCCGCTGGACATCGAGTGGAAGGGTGCGTTGCGCGAGGACGATGGCTCGCCCGAAGGCGCGAAGACACGAAGAAAACTGAAGCTGGTTCCGGTGGATATCGGGGCGATGGTGGTGAAAAATCGTGACATCATGACCGCGCTGGTGGTGGACACGCTTAAGCGCATCAAGGAGATGTACGACGCCTATACGGGAAAATGTGATGCGGTCTATATTGGCTTCAGCGGCGGCAAGGATTCGGTGGTTCTGCTCGACCTCTGCCACAAGGTTCTCCCGTTGGACGTACCGGTTGTTTTCAGTGACACGGACATGGAACTGCCGGCTACTTACCGCGTCTGGGAAGAAATACAAAGTCGTTATGAAGGCCGCCCGTTTTTGAAGGTCTCTGCCAAGACTCATGCATTGGAAAACTGGCGACTTTTCGGACCGCCGTCGCAAGCATTGCGCTGGTGCTGTTCCGTCCATAAGAGCACTCCCGCAATATTAGCGCTCAAGGAAAGGCTCGGAAGAAGGTCAATCAAAACGCTGGCATTTGTCGGGATACGTGGTGAGGAGAGTCAACGGCGTTCGGAGTACGACGATATTGGAGATGGCTTGAAAAGCCAATCACAGGTGAATGCCATGCCGATTTTAGCGTGGTCTGCGCATGAACTGTGGCTTTACATTTTTGAGCATGATCTGCTTCTGAATGAAGCATACCGAAAAGGGTTGCCCCGTGTCGGATGCTTGATGTGTCCGATGTCAACCGACCGTCAGAATGATCTGATCCGGATGAATTACCCCGAAGAGGTCGCGCCGTTTGCTGACGCGGTGCGCTATACGGTTGATCGCGAGTTTTCTTCAGAGGAAGACGCGGATGCGTTCGTTTACGAAGGCGGATGGTATGCGCGGAAAAGCGGCGTATCATTAAAACAAGTCATTGCAGAACCTGGCGTAGAACGCAAAAGCGACCGTGTAATTTGTGAGTTTCCAATTGAAGCAGAACTGGCCTTAAAGGAATGGGTCAAGGCTATTGGAAAAATTGAAGGCGCGGAGTTGTCATTCCGCAAAGACGGACTGAGAGGTTTGTTAGAATGTGTCTGGACAAGCGGTAAAGCCGACACGTCCGTTTTCAAGTGGCTGTCATACGCCGTCCACAAGGCTATTGCCTGCACAGGATGTAACGCTTGCGATGCAGAATGTCCGACAGGCGCGTTGCGGTTGGAGAAGGACAACAGTAGTGGCAATGTGAAGGTCGTAATTGATGAAGCAACGTGCGTCCATTGCATGAGGTGCTATGCGCCTAGCAATGGATGTTGGCGGTATTACTCAAAACGATACGCAGGAGCAAAAACGATGAACATCAGTGGTATCAATAAATACATGACTTTTGGACTGAAACCCGAATGGATTGAAGTTCTGGCGAACGAGGGCGCGAATTTCCGTCAGACAGCTGCGCTGGGTAACCGGATGATTCCAGCAGCCGTGACGTGGTTCCGTGAGGCGGGGTTGATTGGAGATTCAACGGCTATAACCACAACGCTGCTTTTGGAGGTTGGCAAGAATCGCGGTTTTAGCGACATGCTGTTTTGGCAGTTGTTGTGGTTCCGGCTAGCAAATATTTCCCCGCTTGTGAAATGGTATGTCTGCAATACGGATTTTGATACCGGATATCCAATTAGGCAGATTGATGAAAGTCTCGCGCAATCCGTTGGTTCGGCATCGGTGAGGAAAGGAGCGTTACAGTCGCTTTGCCAACTGGTTAAGTCTTCTCCGCTTGGCGAAGGAGACGGGGCGTTGATTGAAGCCGAAATGAAGGGTAGAACCGTTGAAAAGCTCATGCGCCGTTCGCGTTCGGTAGATCCGCTGGTAGTTCTTTACGGGCTTTATGTAATGGCGGAGAAATCTGGCCGCGATGCGTTCACGGTGCGACAAATGATGGCGACGGAGTTCGATGGGGAAGTTGTGTCGCCGCTGGTGGCATTCGGCATCCTGCCGGATGAGTTCAAAAAGCAGTGCATGGGGCTGGCGGCGTTGCATCCAGACTTCATCGCATGTAGCTTCACGCTAGGGCTGGACGAGGTTCGGTTGTTCCCTGAAACGAATAATCGGGACGATGTGGTAGGGTTGATTTTGCGGAAGTAGCCTACACCAGGGGGATTGAAAGACATGGCATTCTACAAAGACTATTTCGGGATCAGACCTGATTACGCGCCGTGCATGACGCTGGCGGACATCAATAAGACGCCGGAGACCTGGCTGGGATTCTATCCGCACGATTCGTTCGTGGAGATTTTGCGTGAGCTGCTCAAGAATTTAGAGGGCGGGAACAAGACGCTGTGGATCACGGGCGCGTATGGCACGGGCAAGAGCCACGCGTCGCTGGTTCTGCAAAAACTGTTCACGGACGACGAGGAGCGCGTCCTGAAATGGCTCGCGCTTCGTAAGGCGCTGATCCCGGAACCCGTACACAAGGGATTGCTGGCGCGGCGGGGGGGGAAAACGCTCGTCGTCTATGATGTGAACTCGGATGGCGTGGACGCAAAGAACCAGTTCCTAATGCGCTTGCAGCGCGGTATCACGAAGGCACTGGAGGCTGGCGGGCATACAATCCCGCTGAAAGGCAAGCTGGATGAAATTATTGAGCGCATCCGGCAGGACGAGCCACATTTCTTCGCAACGCGCGACGCGATGCAGGCGCGGCTCTCGCACCTGAACGCAGGTATCAAAACCGCTGACGCGCTGGAGAAGAAGTTGCGAGATGCGAATCAGGAGGCGGGGCTAGTCAGCGATGCAATGCGGGTATTGGTGGCGCGGCACATCTATCTGGATTTGAGCGCGGAGGATTTTCTGGCGTGGGCGGACGCATCTTTAAAAGAGAATGGACTTTCCAAGTTGGTCTATATCTGGGACGAGTTCTCGTCGTTCATGGAACACAACCGCTCGGAATTAAAGACGCTGGAGCAGTTGGCGGAGGCCGCACAACAGGGGCGGTTCTATTTCGTTCCGGTGACGCACACGGATATTTCGTCGTATGTGGCGGCAGGGTCCGAGAGCGCGAAAAAGGCGAACAACCGGTTCACGTTCAAGCGGCTTGACCTGCCGAATGAGACCGCGCTGAAACTGGCGGCAGACGCCTTCGTTGAAAAAGCGGAGAAGGCTACGGAGTGGAGGCAAGAGCGCGACGTGCTGTGGCACAGTGTGAAAGGCGTTGCTGAAAACTACATGGTTGTCAACAAGGCGGGCATCGATACGGCGGATTTCAAGGGTATCCTGCCACTGCATCCGATGGCGGCGTTCCTGCTGAAACATCTGTCGGTGGCGGTTGGATCAAACCAGCGGAGCATGTTTGAGTTCCTGAACGGTGAGGAGTTCAAAACGTTCATTGAAAAAGGTGGTTTAGATGAATCCGGTCATCAGTTTCTGACGGTGGATCATCTGTGGCAGTATTTTGTGGAACGTGACGATCTGGGGACGGGGCAAGCCGTGCAGGAAGCGCGGGCGGACTATGCTCGACGCGAACAGGATTTGCAGCCGGATGAGCGGCGCGTGTTCAAGTCGGTGCTACTGTTTGGTTTGATCGAACAGATGCAGGCGGCAGGACATCCGCTCCTGATCGCGACCGTGGAAAACATCACGCGCAGTTTTGAGGGTGACGGAGCCCTAACGGGTGTGGATATGACTCTGCGCAACCTGGAGCAGAAACACTGCTTCACGATTGTGAACGGCCGTTGCGAACGTTTCCGTGACCGAACGGATACGGAAGAGATTGCGAAGATCAAGGATAAGTTTAAAGATAAGTTTGACGAGCTCGTCCTGAATGACACCAAGACGGACTTGGCCAAAAAGTTGAAAGGTGTTAATTACGGCGGTCGTTTTGATGTGCGGGCGGCTGGTGTCGGTAGTCTTTCGGCGTCAAACATCTCGAGACGCGAGTCTTTTAGTGAGACAGGGAACCGAGTGCTTGTGCAGTTCATCCTGGCGCTGGACGAGCAGGAACAATTACGCATTCCTGAGAAGGCAAAAGAGTTGGCGAAACAGTTCAAAGACCACCGGATGCTGTTTGTGACGCTGCCGGTAGTCAGCTTCTGCCACGACAACGCGAAGGCATGGGATGAGTTCACCGAAAACTACGCCCACTACGAATTGGAGAAAAAGGCTGGAGGCAGCACGGGTAAAAGATTGTATGAGAAGCTGGTCAGCAACGCCAAGGCGGCATGGTATTCCAAAGTGACGAGCGCTGCTAAGCTCATCGTGTACAAACCCAATCCGAACGGGGAACCGTTTGTCGAAGAAGTGACTTGGGGGCAATTAAATAAGGATTGGCTTACCAGCTATACGAAACAGACGTTCGGGGCCTGTACGGATGATCTATGCGGCTTCAACATCAGCGCTTTTGCCGCGCCAAACGCCTTGCAGAGCTGGGCACTGGCGGGCATGGAGTTCGAGAGGTTTGCGAAGCCAGGCGCTTGGAAGACCGTGGTGGCCACTTGGCAGAAGAACGGCGTAACAGGCGAGGACGCATGGTTCGACGCGAATCCGAACCATCCGCTGACGCAATTACAAAATTTCTGCAAAAAACGGCAGGACAACACGGTGGGCGCGGGAAACCTTTGTTCGATCCGCAAACTCTACATTGACTTGCAACGTCCTCCTTTCGGACTGCTATGTGTGCCGCATTCGGCCTTCGTGCTGGGATTCGTGTTGAAAACATGGATCGGACAGCGCAAACTGCAATGGACGGACGGCGTGACAAGCAAGGTTCTGGACTCTGCGGCGCTGGCAGAAATCATCGAGGCGGTGGTGAAAGACGACGGCGCCAACGCCATCAGGAACGAGAAGCTGATCTGTCGCCTGTCGAAAGAAGAAAAGGCGTTCATCGTGCAGAGCAGTGTGATTTTCGGGAGCAGTCCGCTAGCGGACGGAACGGTGGAGACGGCGCTTAACGCGGTCGGGTCACGGTTGGAGCATATTTCTCAGCGCGTGCCGCTGTGGGTAATGCCTGAGTATATCCAGGCGCAAGCAGAGCCGAGCGCGGAGGCAATGGGCAAAGTCATCAGCGCGCTGTGCGCAGCAAACGGCATCAGTTCCAAAGGAGACACCGAGACTCGCGGAAATAAGGTGAAGGAGATTGGTGAGATTCTACTGGCGACTTCGGGGTTGGCGGAGGCGATGGCCAAGTATATGTCTCCGGTGGTGTTTGATGAGGCATTCCAACGGTATGTCGATAACGCCAAGCCGGAGTTGAAAGCGGCGGCGGAACGCATGGGCGGTTTATCACACATCTATTGCGGAGCGGTGAAAAACCGTTTTGCGGCGACTAGCGGCTGGCTTTGGAAACGCGGCGACGCCGAATCCGTACTGGAAGAGGTTTACCGGCAGACGCTGTGCGCCGAGCATATCCGCAAGATGGCTGGCTCATCAGGATATGTTAGCTTTGAGGACGCGTTCAACCGCTTGCGCAAAGCAGTGCTGGGCGAGAACAAGGTGCCGACAGAGTTCTGGGTAAAAAAACAACCAGCGTTGCAGCGCTTCTTTGAATTGCTCAGCAGGCCGTCGCTGTCCGGCGAGGACGTGAAAGCCTTTGAAGAGATTCTGGAACAGCAAGACAGCGTTATCCGCGAACTGTTCTTCGACGTGGCACAAGCGCGGCAATTGGATGCAATGCGGGAAATTTTCGGAGAGATCTGGCCACTGGCGGTCGCTGAAAGCCGCGAGATTTACAGTGCATTCCCGTCGGATTCAGCGAGATTCGATGAACAGAGTTTTAAGTCGCAAGGGCGTGGCAAGATCGAGGAGTACAGTCAGACACTGGTTTCCAAGCAGGTGGCGGCGCTGTGGAGCGAACGCACTAGCACGGAGTCGCCTGACGAATGGAGCCGCAAATACGCGCTGCCCGCTGAGTGTGTTTTGGCGGTATTCGACGCCAAGAACATCGTCGATGCTGTCGCAAAACCGGGAGGGGTGTCGGCGGAACGCTTGCAGACCGTGCATGTCGAACTTGGGAAAGAGGGTGCCTTTGTGGATGTGGCCACGGCGGGTGGAAGATTTCTGAATCGAGTGCTGCCCTCGCGTTATCAAAAGATCGGGTTTAGTGCCGAACAACTGAGCAATTGGCTATACATTGAATTGGGCGACACGCCAAATCGTTGGCTGACGGACGGGAGGCTTCATGAAGTGGTCGAGAGTTTCGTCAAGCAGAGGTACGACACTCATGCGCGGAAGCAGGCTGCGGAAAAGGTAAATATGCTTTCCGATTCCGAGGCGAAGAGACTGCTCCTGAAGCTGATTGATCAAATCCCCGATGCAGGACTTTCGGTGCTGGAGTAATACCATGACACTGAACGAGTATTGCGAATACATCAGGAATCCCCTCTCGGAGGCGAAGTCGCGGGTAGTGATCGTGCCTTCGGGAGATTGGACAGCATTGCGTCGGTTCTACCAAGAGCACGGCGACGTTGAGTTGCGTTTGAGTGATCTTGTGTGGGAGAGCGCGTGGCTGCCGATGCCTGACGAAGTGTTCGAGCGGGTGCGCGATGTCATGTCGGCACAGGCAGAAAACGATAAAACATTGGTATTGCTGGGGCTGCCCGGTTATCTTGCGTTGTTAACTGATGAGAATAAACAGGCTGCGATTGTCGCTTTACGCGAATGGATAGGCGGTGCATCAGGTCGGGATGCGGTCTGCTTTTTGAGGAGTGATGACGGCACGGATTTGATACTTAAGAATATTTTCGCTAATCCGCGCTACCGCCAAGGGAAACAACTGGTTGAAATTGATGGACAGGTTGTTCCGCAGTTTGCGGGGCGTACGGAGGTTATGCTGGTGGGGGACGATTTGGCAACCTTCATACCGGCGGCGTGTGACACATTTCAGAAGTATTTGCGATATTCTGAGGAACATCCGAGCGACGATTCTATCCGGCGGATTGTGGTTGCCTCGGAAGGGCGGGAATTGGCGGGGTTAAGCGCCGAGGTGCGGCAGGTGGTGTGTCTGCGGGATTTCGCTCACGTGTTTTACGGAGTGGAAGATGCGGGATTGTCCGAAGATGCCTTGCGATGGATGTGCGAGCGGGGTAAAGAAGGTGCGGGGAAAACGCTGTCGGAAACGCTCAAGGTGCTGTTTTTCCCGGAAGGTGGAGTTGCAAAGAGCGTTTTGCGTGCGTTTGACGGACGCAATGGGGCGGAACGCGAGGCGGTACTGTGGTTGGCAAAACACGTCGCCTCCAATGGGAGTTACCTTGAGTGTATCGTAAGGCAAGAGGGGGTTCTTGTCGGCAACTTCCGCTCCGCATACGTAACTGGCGCGACGGAATGGCTGGATGAATCGGTGGTATATGCTGGCGAACGCAGGGACGCTATACGGGAAGCGGAAATTAGCAGATCCGACGCGGACATCCGGCAGTTCATTGCGCGTTGCGCGGGCGAATCCACGTCGCGAGTTGCGCCATGGCTGAATTGCGGGACAGACGCGGAGCGGGCGGAATTATTGCGACGCTGCACAGTGGACGGTCTTGTGTCTAACGCCGTAAAAGAGGTGTATCCAGAAGCGGCAACGTATCTGAATTCCGATTTAGTTTTCGGCGACGTGGCTCTGGAAGACTATTTCAGGGAATACCGTGAACTAAAAATGGCCTGCTGCGTGACGCCGGAGTTTTATGCGAGGGCGCAGCGAGTGGTTCCTCCGAGTTCGGTGCAATCGCGGGACACGATAGTGCAACGGTATGCTTCGGACAACGGTTGCGCGTTGCTGGTGGTGGATGCGATGGGCGCGGAGTGGCTGCCGATGTTGGTAGCGCTGGCGCTGGAACGGAATCTGTGCGTGGATTCGATTGCGGTCGGCGAGGCGCGTTTGCCGACATCGACGATATTCAATCACATCCATTGGCCAGATGCCACGCGAAGGTTGAAGGACATCAAGCGTTTTGACAACATCGCGCACAATGGCGTGGAGACGCACGAGGCGCGACGGGCGGAGGAGAATCTGGCTGCGGCGCTGGATGTAATCGGTGGCAAGGTGTTACCGTACGTAGCGGAGGGGCTGACGCGGTTTGAGCGGGTGATTGTTACAGCCGACCACGGGAGTTCTCGGCTGGCGGCTCTGGCGTGGCAGTTAGAACCGCGGTTGGCGAGGACGCTTACCGCCTGTGAGGCTGGCGCGGAAGTCGCCGATTGGCGCTACCGAGAGCGGGCGGCGCAAGGTGGATGTCCGCCAGAACTGGAAGAAACGTTGGATGGTAGGCATTGGGTGGTGCGCGGGTATGACCGGTTGCCCAAGAGGGGTGGCGGACAGGGCTTTGAGCTACACGGCGGGGCGACGTTGGAAGAGCGGCTGGTGCCGATAGTGATTTTCTCGCGAACTGGACAGTTCGTGCCGAAGGCAAAGTCCGGCGATAAACGGGCGCAGATTGTTGAGAAAGACGATTTTGATCTGTAGTTTCAACGAGGGCAATCAACCATGGTCAATACTGAAAAATTGCGGGCGGCATTTCCGGACACGACGGTCTTCAAGGACCCGAACATTGTGGCGATCTTCAAAGTGGCGTCGATTCCGTCTTTTTTGCGGGACTGGATTCTGAAGCGTAAGGCGGAGTCGGACGGCAGAATCCACGATGCCGAGGCTTTGAGAAAATATATTTACGAAATTATCCCGCGCCGAGAGAATTTGCTGGAACTGAAGGATGCGGCGCGAAGTGAGGGGCGCACGAAGAAGTTTCTGGCCAAGATCGAAATCCAATTCAGCGTGCGGTCTGACGAGTACACGTTTGCGATTCCGGAATTGGGGTTAGGGCATGCTGAAACGTTGATAGAGGATTATGTCTGGAATCGGATCAAAGATGATGTCGTAAAAACGGCTGGTGGCTGGGGACTAGTACAACTTGGTCACCGGAGCCCAGACGGCGAGAATCCGCGAGGATGCTTCACGCTTTTAGAATACAAGAATTTCTGTCCATACACGATTGATCTGGACGCTTATAGAGAGGCCCGCCGTCAGTTCACTACAGAGGAGTGGATCGACGTTGTGTTGGGAGCGATAGATTACAATCCGGAGGGATACGAAGACTGGGTGCAGAAACATACGGTACTGACGCGCCTGCTGCCGTTCATTGAACCGCGCCTGAATTTGATCGAGCTGGCACCCAAGGGAACAGGCAAGTCGTATATGTTCGGGCGGGTAGGGAAATACGGCTGGTTAGTCAGTGGGGGGACTCTGACACGGGCGAAGATGTTCGGCGACATCAATGGGAAGAGCCCCGGTCTGATCGCGTCGAACGACTTTGTAGCGCTGGACGAAATCCAGTCGATCAACTTCCCCGACCCGAGCGAAATGCAGGGCGGGCTGAAAGCCTACATGGAAAGTGGGGAGATCACCGTCGGCAAGAACCGCATCATTGGCGGGGCCGGTGTCATCTTGCTGGGGAACATCCCGCAAACAGAGATGGACGAAACCAGAGATATGTTCCAGAGGCTGCCTGAAGTGTTTCACGAGTCGGCATTACTGGACCGGTTCCACGGCTTTATCCGGGGGCGTGACATTCCACGCATGAGTGAGAACCTGAAAATCAACGGTTGGGCTCTGAACACGGAGTATTTTTCCGAAATCATGCATTTGCTGCGCCAGCCGGCGGAATCACTGATTTACCGGCATGTCGTCGAAAGGCTGGTGGACTATCCTTCCGGGGCGGATACCCGCGACACGGAAGCGATTTTACGGTTGTGCGCGGCCTACCTTAAACTGCTGTTTCCGCATGTCACAACGCCGAACGGAATCGACAAGGGGGAGTTCAAGCGATATTGTCTACGTCCCGCCGTGCAGATGCGCACGGTGATCCGACAGCAGTTGCAGATTATAGACCCGCTTGAATTCGGAGGGAAGAACGTAGCCGCTTACACGTTACGCGAGGAAGCATAATGGGTAGGAGAAAACAAATCAACTGTGCCTATTGCGACAAAGAGAATCTTTCTAAGAATGAAATTGGGCTTAACAAGAAACTCATCCATCGGCAGATAGAGCGGATGATGTGCCTGACGTGTTTGGCCGCATATTTCGAGACGACGGAAGAAGAGCTGAAAGTAATGATCGAGGGATTTAAGCGGGAAGGCTGTGACTTGTTCGGGTAAGGAATAGGCGGAAAATAAAGAGTTTAAAGAAGAAGGCTGTATATTATTTTAAGGAGGCGATACTTTGATTTATGCCGATAATGCCGCTACAACAAAAATATCGGCCAGCGTCTTAGAGAAAATGCTTCCTTTTTTGCAGGAACAATATGGCAACGCCTCCAGTCAATATTCACTCGGAATAAAAGCAAAATGTGCCGTTGAACAAGCTCGCCACCAGATTGCCGTGGCTATCGGCGCAGAACCTTCTGAAATCGTGTTTACTTCAGGAGGCTCTGAGAGCAACAGTTGGGTATTGTCTTCCGTAAGTAATGGACATGTAATTACCTCTTCAATCGAGCATTCCTCTGTGTTAGATGCATGCCATTCGCTTGAGCGTAATGGTATAGATGTGACTTACCTTCCTGTTGATTGCAATGGCAGTGTTTTGTTAGACAGCATAAAAGAAGCCATCCGCTCCGACACTCAACTTGTTTCTATTATGCTCGCAAACAATGAAATCGGGGCAATTCAACCAATAGCTGAAATCGGGGAATATCTGCGTGAACGCGGTATTCTTTTTCACACCGATGCAGTTCAGGCAGTTGGAAAAATACCTGTCATGATCAAGAACCTTGGAGTAGATTTCTTAACCGCATCCAGCCATAAATTCAATGGGGCAAAAGGAACGGGTATTCTCTACAAACGGAATGGCGTTTCATTGCCTCCTCTGATCTTTGGAGGGGAGCAGGAGTTCGGGGCTCGTGCCGGAACTGAGAATGTAGCGGGAATTGTGGCAGCTGGATATGCCATTATGGAAAGCGTAAATGAAATGGCAACACTGGCCGATAAGCTATCGGCCTTTGTTCAAGCAACGATATGCGGGATACGCGCTCAGCTACCGAGTGTTATTATTAATGCTGACGAGAATAATCGCTTACCAGGAATTGTTAACATCGTCTTTGATGGTGTCACTGGCGAATCGCTTATGCATTTTTTGGACTTAAAGGGAATATGTGTGTCTACAAGTTCCGCTTGTACATCGGGAACGGATAAACCTTCACATGTGCTAATGGCATTAGGGTTAACCGAACAGCAAGCGAAATCTGCTATTCGCATTTCATATGGCAAGTACAACAATATAAATGAAGTGGAAACTATAGTGGCTACCATTTGCATTGCTTACAACAAAATCTTAGCAGCAAAATTATAGAGAATGGACAGACACTAAATATTACCTATACCTTTTAATTATTTCCTGTCGCTAAATAACACGAGGCAGCTGGGGGCAGGCTTTGTATTAAGGTATTTGAACTTCTGGTATTGCGCCGACAGTATCCATTCCCCGCATTTTTTCAGATTTTTCTCATCTTTGGGGAACCTACGGGGTCAGGATTGACTTTTGGAAATTTGGATGACTTATAAAGGTCGTGTCTCAGGTCTCCAAGTGGGAGCATGGAACGGTCGAAATGTCCAAGCCGTATGATCTTCTGTTGCGGGAAATGGTCGCTTCAGGCAAAAAGATTGCCGACTATCACAGCATCGAATTGATCTGGAAACGAAACATCAAACCTCGTCCTCTACGCCTCCAACTGCAAAAGAAGGTCTGGAAAGAGGTAGTATGAACCCCTGTGAGCCACTTCTATGATGTCTACACGAACGAGGAGCCTGCAATGAAACAGATAGCGGCACTTATTTTCTCGGCGACAGTGCTGTTCACCATCAGCGCCTGTGGAAAGAGTGATACAGAAAAAAAAGCGGAGCAGGTTTCGAAACCACCGGTAGCCGTGGAGACCCGTGCGGCAGCGACCTCCAGCGTGTCGGACGGTATCGAGGTGACCGGCAGCCTGGAACCGAAGTTTTCGGTGGATGTAAAAACCCAGATTCCGGGGCTTGTCAGGCAGGTCATGGTGTCGGAATGGGTTCATGTAAAGAAAGGTCAGCTGCTGGTTCGCATCGATGTTGCCGAAACCGAGGCTCAGGTCAAGCGGGCCGAGGCGGGCATTGTCTCTGCCAAAGCGAATCTGGTTCAGGTACAGGTGGCGGCCAACCGTGCCGAACGGGAGTTGGCCCGTATGCTTAAGCTGAAAGAATCGGGTCTGGCCACCCAGCAGGCCCTCGATGACGCCCGCAGCGAAACGGAGGCTGCCAAGGCCAGGGTCGGGGTAGCAGCAGCCCAGATCCATGTTTCCGAAGAAGAGCTAAGGCAAGGGATGGCCCGCCAGGCGAGAGGGGTGGTCGTAGCGCCGATCGACGGCACGATTGCCCTGCGCGATGTCAATGTTGGCGACCTGGCCAGCGACGCGGCAGCTGCCAAGCCGATTTTCCGGATCGTAGACAATCGATTGCTCAATCTGACCGTGACCGTATCGTCAACCGATTCCGGCCGGGTCAAGGTCGGACAGCCGCTGGAATTTACGGTCGATTCACAGCCGGGGCGCACGTTTACCGGTAAAGTCATGTATATAAACCCTGAGCTTTCCTCGGCGGATCGCTCGCTGAAAGTTATTGCCGAAGTACCTAACGTACCTGAAAATCTCAAAGGGGGCCTCTTCGCCAAAGGGCGCATCGTTACCGGGTTCCGTCCACAGGTGCTGCAGGTGCCGCGCAGCGCGGTTGGCGGCTTTGACATGCAGGCAAAAAAGGGGAGTCTGTTTATTGTCGAAAACGGAACCGTCCACACGCGGGAGATTGTGAGCGGCGTCGTGAATGGCGATATGGTCGAGATTGCTTCGGGGCTCAAGCCGGGCGAACAGTACGTTGTCCGGGGAGGGTTCAACCTCAAAGATGGTGATAAGGTTGCCGTTGCTGCCCAGCACACAGCAAAATAATATCAAGGAAGTACAATGATCCTCACAAACACCTCCATCAAGCGTCCGATCTTCGCCACGGTCATGATTCTTGCCCTGGTCATACTCGGCGTCTTTTCCTATCGCCATCTTTCGGTCGAGATGTTCCCCAATGTCGAGTTTCCGATTGTCTCGGTTGTCACCACGTTTCCCGGCGCTTCGCCGGAAACGGTTGAGCGTGAAGTCTCCAGGCGTATCGAGGAATCGGTCAATCAGATTGCCGGGGTAAAACATGTATTTTCCACCTCGCGCGAGGGGGTCTCGACGGTTGTGATCGAATTCCGTCTTGAGGAAAAGGTCAACGATGCGGCCCAGGAGGTACGGGCCAGGATCTCCTCAATACGTGGAACACTGCCGACGGCCATCGATGAACCGATCATCCAGAAGCTCGACTTTAATGCCGCACCGGTTGCCGCGCTGGCGGTTGAGTCCACGACATTGTCGACACGGGAGCTGACGACGCTGGTGGAGAAGAAAGTCAAAAAGCGCTTCGAGAGCGTTGCCGGAGTCGGCAAAGTGGATATGGTTGGCGGGCAGAAGCGCGAGGTCAATATCGATCTCGATCCTGCCGGGCTGGATTCGCTCAGGCTGGGGGTTAACGATATCGTTGCCGGCATCCGCTCCGAGAACACCAACACCCCGCTGGGTCGCATTACACGGGGATCGGCAGAGTATCCGCTCCGGGTAGAAGGTAAGCCGGACCGCGCCGACCAGTATCGCCAGATGACCGTGGCCCAGAGGAACGGTCGCCCGATCCGGCTTGGCGAGGTGGCTCAGATAAGCGACGGCTTTGAAGAAAAGCGCAAACTGGCGCTGGTGAACGGTAAGCCGGCCATTGGGCTGGATATCTACAAACAGTCAGGGGGCAACCAGGTCGAACTGGTTGATACGGTCAAGAAGGTTATGGTCAAGCTGCAGAAAGAGCTGCCGCCCGGAGTGACACTCTCGCTCGTGCGCGATGGCTCGATCATGACGCGCGAGTCGCTGGCCGACGTCAAGGAAACCCTGCTGATCGGCGGCATCCTGACGGTGATGATCGTATTCTGCTTCATAAACTCCTGGCGATCGACGGTGATTACCGGAGTAACGCTGCCGATTTCGGTCATCTCCTCGTTCATCGTCATGAATGCGCTCGGGATGACGCTCAACGTCATGACTATGATGGCTCTTTCTCTGGCCATCGGCATGCTGATTGACGATGCCATCGTGGTGCGGGAGAATATCGTCCGCCATCTGGAGATGGGGAAGGATCATATGGAGGCGGCCCGTTTCGGCACGTCGGAGATCGGGCTGGCGGTCTTCTCCACCTCCATGTCGATCATTGCCGTGTTTATACCGGTGGCTTTCATGAAGGGGATTGTCGGACGCTTTTTCTACCAGTTCGGCATCAGTGTCGCCTTTGCCGTGCTGGTTTCGCTGTTTGTTTCATTCACCCTCGATCCGATGCTTTCCTCCCGCTGGCACGACCCCTCGATACACCTGCAGGGGAAGAGGAGAGGGATTGCCCGCTATCTTGAGATCTTTAACGCCTGGTTTGACAGAACCGCCGACAAATATCGGGGAATGATTGCCTGGGCTCTGGATCACCGCAAGAGTGTCATGGCACTTGCCTTCGTCTCCTTTGTCGCCGGAATAGGAATCTTCAGCACGTTGGAGTCATCGTTCATGGCTCCGGAGGACAAGGGGGAGTTTCAGGTTTCATTCAAAACTGCGCCGGACGCCTCAATCGCTGAAACCGAAGACCGCATGGGTGCCGTCCTTTCGGCTGTCAACGCCGCTCAGGAAGTTGATCACACCTATGCCACCATCGGTGCCGGAGACAGCGGCACGGTGCGGGACGGCCTGCTGTACGTAAAGCTCAAGGAGCGAAAGTCACGGGTCAAGAACCAGTTCCTCCTGCAGCGGGAAGTGCGGGAGCGTTTGCAGAAGGTGGCGGGAATTACCTTCTCCATCGAGGAGGTCGGACAGATAGGGGGGGCACAGAAACCGCTCAACGTCAACCTCAAGGGCGATGATCTGACCGTCCTTAAGGGGCTCGGAGCGCGATTGAAAGAGGAACTCTACAAGGTGCCGGGGATAGTCGATCTTTCGATGACCCTGGAGAATGACATACCCGAATACCGCATGCGGGTCGATCGGGACAAGGCGCTGTCGGTTGGTGTTACCACCAGCGATATCGTCGCTGCTGTCGGACGTCTGGTAGGTGGCGAGGCGATTTCGACCTATGAAGATGAAGATGGCGATGCGGTGAATCTGCGCGTGCGGCTTCCGGCACATTTACGACAGAATGCGTCCCAGGTTCTCGACTTGAAGGTTTCCGTGCCGGACGGCAGCGGCGGCAGCAAGCTGATACCGCTCTCCAGCCTGACAAGCACGGTTGTGGCCGCCTCGCCGACCGAGATAAACCGGCGCGATCTTGCCCGCCAGGTAACCGTCAGCGCCAATCTCGACCGGTTGCCGGTCGGCACGGCGGCCAAACATGTTGAAGCCGCCTCCAAGCGGATCAACATGCCTCCCGGTTATTCCATCAACCTGTCGGGGGAGGCCGAAGATATGGCCGAGTCGTTCGGCTACATGGGGGAATCGCTGCTGCTGGCGGTGCTCTTCGTCTATCTGATTCTGGCCGCCCAGTTTGAATCGTTCTTCGAGCCGCTCGCCATCATGCTCTCCCTGCCGCTCTCCATCGTCGGCATGGCCGGCATGCTCAAGCTGACCGGTGATACGGTCAACATCATGTCGCTGATCGGCCTGATCATGCTGATGGGGCTGGTGACCAAAAATGCCATTTTGCTGGTCGATTATGCCAAAGTACTCCAGCGGCGGGACGGCATGGTGCGCCGCGAGGCGGTCATTCTGGCAGGTCGAACCCGTCTGCGGCCGATCATCATGACGACTCTGGCGATGATTTTCGGCATGATGCCGCTCTTTCTGGCAATCGGCGCCGGAGCCGAAGGGCGCGCCCCGATGGCCCGCGCCGTGGTTGGCGGCCTGCTGACTTCGACCCTTCTGACACTGCTGGTGGTTCCGGTCATGTACACACTGATGGATGATCTGGGGAGCTGGCTTAAGCGGAGATGGAAAGGGAGTCAAGTGCATGGAGAATGATATGAATCGAAACGAACGTATTCAAAGACTGTTGGCGGCAATTCCCGGATTGAGTGACTACCGTCTTGAACTGGTTGATCGCGTGGTGTCGGTGTTCTCGCAATCGTGGGACGTACACCGGGCACCGGAATCAGACATCATTTCAGACGGTTCGCTGGTGGATTTTGGCGACGTGTTGCGTCTGCATCACAGCTTTTCACGTGAGCCATTCTCCAAGGATAAGTTTGAATTCGCGCTGGAGACGGTACTGAAGGTATCGGGTAGCGCGGCGCAATTGGCGCCACGGGGAACTCGCGGTTTTGATATTTCCATTGCAGGGCAGAAGTTTTCCCTGAAGACCGAGGCGGCCAAGGGAATTCGTCTCAAAAAGCTTCATATCTCTAAATTCATGGAGTTGGGTGGTGGTCAGTGGGGAGATAATCCTGACGACTTGATCGGTCTGCGTCAGCAGTTTCTGGACAACCTGGCGGGAATAAACCGTATCCTGGTTCTGCGGGCGCTCCGCAAGGGTGCGCCGGATTATCTGTACGAACTTGTGGAAATCCCGAAAAGCCTTCTGGAAATGGCTAAGGATGGCCGCTTTGAAATGCGGTTGAAAAGCAAGCAGTACCCCAAACCGGGATACTGCTTCGTGGAGAAAAACGTGGAGTCTCTTTTCAGTCTCTATTTTGACGGAGGCGGAGAGAGAAAGTTACAGATCAAAGACTTAATGAAGGAGTTGTGTATCGTTCACGCGACGTGGCGCTTCGAGGAGCATCAGCAAGATCAGGCATGAGCGGTGGAGTTGCATTCCGTAGTCTCTGCCTTGCGATCTCGACATAATCCGCCTTCAGCTCAATGCCGACACAGCGCCGCCCGGTTTCAACGGCGACCACACCAACCGTACCGCTGCCGAAAAACGGATCAAGCACCAGTCCGTCACGTGGCGAGCCGGAGAGCAAACAGGGTTGCACCAAGGCGCGAGGAAAAACGGCGAAATGAGCTTCCTTGCACGGCTCGGTATTGATGCTCCAGATGCTTCGTTTGTTTTTTCGAGTTTTGCCATCAGCGGTTGGTTCCTTGATGGCATCCTGATCAAAGTAATAAGACTCGCTCTTTGAAAGCATGAACAGGTATTCGTGAGCTACGGTCACACGGTCCTTGACGGATTCAGGCTGGCAGTTCGGTTTATGCCAGATGATGTCGGAACGGAGATACCAGCCGTCAAGCTGCAGGGCCATGGCCAGCATCCAGGCGACGCCGATCAGG
>VFJM01000035.1 GCA_009886055.1 Geobacter sp.
CCGGTTCACATATAGTTTGACTAAAACTATTAAGTTATACTACAAATGCACTCGTCGAAATATTTTTACCGATTGATTTCAAACATAAAGGAGAAGGGGATGTCAAAAGGGAAATTTGTTGTTATTGAGGGGATTTATGGTTCAGGCAAACTCATCGTTGATCTTGTTGAGAAGCTCCGGGTGGCATTGGTTAAACAGGGTAACGATGTGTATGAAATTGACAGCCCCGATAGTGGACGCGCCCAAATCATGGGGGTTCAAGAGCTTGCCAACGGCTGGCGTTACGGCATGTTCAAACCTGACTTTTTCTTCGAACTCGCCTCAAGGGCTCGCGTTTGTTCAGTGACGAGAGAAGAGCTGAAACAAGGTAAGCTTGTTCTCTGCAAGCATTTTACACTGTCTTCCATTGTCCATGCACGACTGAAGGGCCATGACTGGTTCCGTGAGGACCTGAACTGCCTTGAGGCCCGCGCTCGCGGTTTGCAATTCGGTGGAGAGGTAATCCCCGATCTCACCATATTTCTTGATGTTTCTCCTGAAACAGCTGCACAGGATCTCGGCGAAAATATTGATGATTTATTCAAGCCATCCGACCTGGTTCTTCAACGAAGCTATTATATCGAAGAACTTTCAAAAATGCCGGATAACAAATACAAGATTATAAACGCCATGCATCAAAAAGATGAGGTATTTTCCGAAACTCTCTCCTTGATTCAAGCCATTCTCAAATAGCTTCAGAATGATCATCTTACCTAATCGCACGTCCTTGAAGGAGTGGAGGCGGTCAAAGTAGAACGTTGACCGCCTCCACTTTGGTTACATCGTGCTTAAGAACATTCGGAGTGCGTCTCCATGGGACGCCACAAAACAAACGGGTTACAGGTTGTCCCTGTAACCCGCTTTTGTTATGAATGAATCAGAATAAACCACGTTGTCGATCCACGATCCGAATGATTTAACCTTACCAGTATACACCTGAAAAAAAAAATTAAACAGACTGTTTTTTTGCTTTGGGGGTGGTATATTTCAACCAGAAGTAGGAAGTGAATCTGGTTTGGAGGTTTTGAATTATGGAAGATACTCCGCCTGAGCACGACCGAATGGAGGAGTCTGGTGCGCTCCGATGCTCCTGAATCAGAGGTGAATATTTAAAAGGGGGGCGGTTTATTATCGCAGATACTCCACCTGAAAGTAGGTCACATAGTTTAATAACGTCACTCCGAGGGTAGGTAGGATCGGAACAGTCCTTGAAAATGGAAGCGAATAGTGAAGAGAGAAGTGAAGCCCACCGAAATATTTGGTGGGCTTTTCATTTGTATTTATTTGACTCAACGCTTTTACATGTTGATCACATCTGGTATAGTCACACCATGATCTCCCCCTCATTCTACCACGTTGCGATATATTCGCTCGTCTCGGTAATCCTGATCGGCGGGTTGCTGCTTGCTGCGTGGTGGCTTGGTGCCAAGCGCACTTCCGTCGCCAAACAGATGCCCTACGAGTCTGGTGTCGCCCCCAGTGGTTCCGCGCGTCTGGCCTGGCCGGTCCCCTTCTATCTGGTAGCGATTTTTTTCATTGTTTTTGATGTCGAAGCCGCCTTCATCTTTACCTGGGCCGCAGCCTGGGATCTGTTGGGGATTGACGGACTCGTCCAGATCACGGTTTTCATTATGATCCTGTTCGCCGGCCTGGTCTGGCTTTGGTTAAAGGGGGGGCTGGATTGGGGCCCTTCCCGTGAAAGGGGTACAGAGCGTGGATAACGAAATCCCGCAGAATGTTATCCTCACACGCCTCGATGACCTGATCAACTGGGGACGCGCCAACTCGCTCTGGCCGATGTTCTTCGGCCTTTCCTGCTGTTTTGTCGAAATGATGACTTCATTCACTTCGCGCCATGATGTGTCGCGCTTCGGGGCGGAGGTCCTTCGCGGGACGCCTCGCGAAGCGGATCTGATGGTGATCGCCGGCACCCCCTTTGTCAAGATGGCCCCCTCGATTCTGCATCTCTACGAACAGATGGCCGAGCCCCGTTGGGTGATGGCGATGGGGAGCTGCGCCAATTCGGGTGGAATGTACGATGTGTACAGCGTCGTGCAGGGGATCAATCAGATTCTGCCGGTGGATGTCTACGTGCCGGGTTGTCCGCCGCGACCCGAGGCATTTTTGCAGGGGCTGATGCTGCTCCAGGAAAAGATCAGAACCGGAGAGCGCCCGGCCCGACCGGTACTTCACCTGCAGGGCGGCTGGCAGGGAACGACCGCACCGGTGCTGGTACCGGGTGAAACAAAGTCTAATGACACTCGTGGACCGGGAATGGAAGCGACCAGCATCCGGGGCTCGGCAGCCGGGCATCCGACACCGTTTCAACCCCGCTCTGACGAGGTCTGGCGACCTCCGGCTCCACGGCATGTCTATCCTGATTTCGGATTGCCGGAGGAGATCGAACAGTTATTTGAACGTCAGGTTTCCGTTGACTCGTCTGCAACCGACATGCTGACACTGCGGGCTCCGTCGGCGCAAGTTCCCGCGCTCCTTAAACATCTCAAAACCCGCTCCGGCCCCTCATTCAAGCGTCTGGAGGATATCGCCGCCGTCGATGACTCATGCCGCCGTGAGCGGAAAAACTATCAGGATTTCACCCTCAATTATCACCTCCTCTCTTTTGACCACCCCGGTTATGTACGGATAAAGGTCGAGCTGAGCGGCGACACGCCGGAAACTCCCTCAGTAACCTCCGTCTTCCCGTCTGCCAACTGGTACGAGAGAGAAGTGTTCGATATGTACGGAATACGCTTCGGCGGGCACCCCAACCTGCGCCGGATTTTGATGCCGCATGACTGGGAGGGGCATCCGCTCAGGAAGAGCCACCCATTCCGCGCCACCGAAATGAAACCCTATACGCTTGAGGATGCCCGGCGCCACGCCCCCCTCCCCGCAGCCGATTTCTTTGAGCGGGTCGATGAAGGAGAGATGATTCTCAACCTCGGCCCGCAACATCCCGGCACTCATGGCATTATTCGCTGCATTCTCAAGCTCGATGGCGAAGAGATTCGCGATATCGATTTCGACATCGGCTACCACCATCGCGGGGCTGAAAAAATCGCCGAGCGCCAGCACTGGAACCAGTTCATTCCCTATACCGACCGCATCGACTATCTGGCGGGAGTGCAGAACAACCTGGCCTACGTCAATTCGGTCGAGCGACTCTGCGGCATTACCGTTCCTGAGCGGGCCGTCTACATCCGCGTCATGCTTGCCGAACTGTTCCGCATCGCCAGCCACCTCGTCTGGCTCGGAACGTTCACCGCCGATGTCGGGGCTATGACGCCGGTTTTCTACACGTTTACCGACCGGGAAAAGATCTT
Source organism: Geobacter sp. (assembly GCA_009886055.1). Classification (GTDB taxonomy): domain Bacteria; phylum Desulfobacterota; class Desulfuromonadia; order Geobacterales; family Pseudopelobacteraceae; genus JACRCG01. The sequence goes on from VFJM01000035.1 coordinate 3,366, forward strand.
CGATATCGTCGAGATGATTACCGGCGGGAGGATGCACCCCGCCTGGTTCCGCATCGGCGGAGTTGCCGAAGATCTGCCGGACGGCTGGCAGGCGCCGGTACGCGCTCTGCTGGAATGGATGCCGCCCCGTTTGAAAGAGTACGAGCAACTGATCGATGGCAATCCGATCTTTCGGGAGCGGTTGAAGGGTGTCGGTGGTATTTCGCTTCAGGATGCTCAGGAATGGGGGCTCTCGGGCCCAAACCTTCGGGCGTGCGGATTCAAGTGGGATCTGCGGCGTAACATACCGTACGGCGGCTATGACCGTTTTGACTTTGAGGTGCCGACCGCTGAGGGTGGTGACTGCTGGGCGCGCTATCAGGTGCGGATGCTGGAAATCCGTCAATCACTCCGAATCGTAGAGCAGGCCATGCGGGAAATGCCGGAGGGACGTTTTATGACCGACGACTATCGATATGTACTCCCGCAGAAGCGGGACGCATTGCAGAACATCGAGTCACTCATTCACCACTTCGTCAACAGCAGCCGCGGCATCTCCCCTCCGCGAGGGGAAAACTACAGCGCCATTGAGGCACCCAAGGGAGAAAACGGTTACTTCGCTGTATCGGACGGCCTTTCTATCCCCTATCGCCTCCGCATCAAAACCCCCAGCTTTCCCCATATCCAGGCCCTGCCGATCATGAGCCGCGGCTGGCTGATTGCCGATTTTCTGGCTATTCTGGGGTCGGTCGATTTTGTGCTGGCAGATCTGGACCGGTAATCAGCACGTTAATCCTGCCCCAGCAAGCTTACGTGCGGCTCGGCCACAGCTGGGCGATCGTCTTCATGAAACAGCTTTTCTGACCCTTCACGATTTTCTCCGGAATTATTGCCGTTCCGCCCGTATTTCGGCACTACACTTTTCAATAGCAGCAAACATCGTTGATAACACGATCGGTTTCAACAGATATTCAGAGAAACCGATTTCGCTGAATATCTCAAAATAGACTTTGTCGCTGTAGGCGGTCATCACGATAAACCTGGTATCGACCTTTATCGATTTGATCTCGGCGGCCATTTCGATGCCGTCCATCACCGGCATGTTGATGTCGGTAATGACAATCTCCGGCGTATGTTCTTTGAAGAGATCCACGCCCACTCTACCGTTCTCGGCGAGGTAAATGGTTACATCACGGAATTTTCTGTGAATGACCGTGCCAAGCATCTCGCAGATCGCCCTGTCATCTTCTACAATCAATAGGGAAGGAGCGGTTATCGAACTGGGCAGGGATTCCATCTCAGACCTCTATCCTGAGTTCGACGCCATCGCCCGTGTTGCAGACGCTGAGACGTCCTCCCATATTTTTCTCGATTATGGTTTTCGACATGAACAGACCGACACCGGTCCCCTTTCCAAGGCTCTTGGTGGTGAAGTAGGGCTCGAAAATTTTGCCCAAAATCTCCGCTTTAATGCCGCCGGCATTATCAGTTATGGTCACCACGCTCCTGCCGTTTTCCTCCCATGAGCGCACGGCTATCCGCGCATTGTCCATTCCCGACTCCAGA
>VFJM01000412.1 GCA_009886055.1 Geobacter sp.
TCTGGAGTCGGGAATGGACAATGCGCGGATAGCCGTGCGCTCATGGGAGGAAAACGGCAGGAGCGTGGTGACCATAACTGATAATGCCGGCGGCATTAAAGCGGAGATTCTGGGCAAAATTTTCGAGCCCTACTTCACCACCAAGAGCCTTGGAAAGGGGACCGGTGTCGGTCTGTTCATGTCGAAAACCATAATCGAGAAAAATATGGGGGGACGTCTCAGCGTCAGCAACACCGGCGGCGGCGTCGAACTCAGGATAGAGGTCTGAGATGGAATCCCTGTCCAGTTCGATAACCGCTCCTTCCCTATTGATTGTAGAAGATGACAGGGCGATCTGCGAGATGCTTGGCACGGTCATTCACAGAAAATTCCGCGATGTAACCATTTACCTCGCCGAGAACGGTAGAGTCGGCGTGGATCTCTTCAAAGAACATACGCCGGAGATTATCATTACCGACATCAACATGCCGGTGATGGACGGTATCGAGATGGCCGCCGAGATCAAATCGATAAAAGTCGATGCCAGGTTTATCGTGATGACCGCCTACAGCGACAAAGCCTATTTTGAGAAGTTCAGCGAAATCGGTTTCTGTGAATATCTGTTGAAACCGATCGTGTTATCAACGATGTTCGCTGCCATTGAAAAGTGTAGTGCCGAAATACCTGCTGAACGGCAATGATCCGGAGGTTGGGGCGCCGGTATGTCCGCACAGCAGCAATGTCTTGCAATAAACGGCTACAGGGATATTGTTGCGAATCTAAACCTGGCACTAATTACCCTGGATTCGGCAGTTGAAAGCTGCCTGCATTCGTGCTGACGTGCTATTTCTGTAATTCCAAGCCCATTTCGCTACAGCCGATAAACTCACCATGCGGGTTCAGACAGTAGCGGCTGTTTACGCTTTAATTTCGCCAGGAATTACAACTAAATAGCCTTGATGCACTCATTACGGCATCTTTCAACTGCCATTTTCAGGTCAACATTTATTTCGACTCTGCTCTTGCATCCATCCCCCCATGTAGTAAAATTATTTTCTAATGTTTGTTGTCCCTGACGATCTTCTTTGCAGAGCGCAATTCACAACTTGGGCATGTCCCCTTAAATTAAGTGTCCCACAGGACCCTCGTACGAAATGGAGACCTCAATGAACGAACAAGCCCCCCCCCCCCACGGTGTTCATATGATCAGGGCACATCAACTCTGCATTGCCCTCAACGACATCATGATGCCTATCAATTTTAGTCATGATGTCGATGAGATCTTTCACAAGGTTGTGGAGGAGTCGTGCAAGGCATTAGGCTGCGAGTCGGCGCGAATTGCCATGCGGGAAGGTGACAACTGGGTGATCAGGCATGTCAGCAACTTGCCGGACGAACTCATCGGACGATCATTCACCGACGAGGAACTCCCGCATGCTGCCCTTGCCATGACAACCAGAAAGCCTGTTGCCATTGATGATGCTCTTCATGATGACAGGACGAATTCCGGGATGATGGAATCCCTTGGAATCA
>VFJM01000163.1 GCA_009886055.1 Geobacter sp.
GTATGCCGACAACATCCTCCGTGAAAACCAGCTCTTCATCGGTCGGGATAACAAACACCTTGACCGGGGAGTCGTCGGTGGTAATCAGGGTCTCCCGTTTGCGGGTCATGGCGTTCTTGTTGCGCTCGCGGTCAAGGATGATGCCCATATGTTCAAGCCCTTCGATCGCTTTTTCCCGGATTGCAGCGCCCATCTCCCCGACACCGGCGGTGAATACGACCGCATCAAGCTTGCCGACGACAGCCATATAAGCGCCAATATATTTTTTCAAACGGTAGGACTCTATTTCCAGCGACAGTTGACAACGTTTATCTCCCGCATTGGCGTGTTCTATGACGTCACGGCGGTCCGTGAAGCGGCCGGTAATGCCCATAACGCCGCTCTTTTTGTTAAGGATGCTGTCAATTTCCTTGGCTGAGAGATTGGTCTTCATCATCATGAAAGCGGGAATGGCCGGGTCGATATCGCCGCAGCGGGTGCCCATGACCGCCCCCTCGAGCGGGGTAAGCCCCATGGTGGTGTCAACCGAAATGCCGTTTTTAATGGCACAATGTGAGACCCCGTTGCCGATGTGCATGGTGATAATGTTGGTGTCTTTCGGATCCTTGCCGAGCAGAACGGCGGCGCGCTTGGATACATACAGGTGCGAGGTGCCGTGAAAACCGTAACGACGCACCTGATGCTGCTCGTACCATTCGTAGGGGAGGGGATAGATGTAGGCATGCTCAGGCATCGTCTGATGAAAAGCGGTGTCGAAAATGGCAATATGCGGAACGGTCGGCATCAGGGCCTGGGCTGCCTCGATGCCTTCGATGTTAGGGGGGTTGTGGAGTGGCGCCAGATGCTGCACTTCCTTTACGGCATCCAGCACACTTTTGTCGATCATAACGGAACAGGTGAATTTTTCGCCGCCATGCACGACCCGATGGCCAACTGCGGATATCTGGTCGACACTTTTCAGAACACCGTGAACCGGATCAGTTACCGTCTTGATGAGAAGATCGATTGCTTCCTGATGATTAACGCAGTCCTGCTCATGATGATAATTTTCACGACCGGGGATTTCATGCAATATAAACGAGCCGCCAATGATAACGCGTTCTACCATTCCTTTGGCGACAACCTCCATTTTCTGCCAATCGAAAAGCTGGTATTTTACCGATGAACTGCCGCAGTTTAACGCCATGATAATCATGTATGTCCCCTTCAAATAAACAGTGATGTGGTTATAATATCAGTAAAAAAATAACACCGAAACTAAAATAACTAGCTGTAATAAAACTGTTTTTTATATATACACGGAACACAAAATGAATTCAACAAAATATGTGCAGGTGGATTTGCCGGTGAGAAATTTCTTTGCTGGACATTTAAAAACCGGTATGGTACACAACTCTCCGCTTTCCTTCAGGTGAGCAAATCTTACAAGGAGGTGAAATTATGTCCCATACTATTACTGACGATTGCACAAATTGTGCTGCATGTGAGGACTCCTGTCCAGTTAACGCTATCAGCGAGCAGGGTTCGAAGCGTGTTATCGACGCCGATACCTGTATCGACTGCGGAGCGTGCGTTGATACCTGCCCCGTAAGCGCTATCCATGCCTAGCCCCGATAAACGGGATAAGTGAGTTAACGAAGTTATTTTCTAGTAGAACCTTAGATACAGAAAATAACTTCTAACTCACTAATTGACATCGATTGCACATTGCACACAAAAAAGCCCGTGGCAACACGGGCTTTTTTGTGTTTATTTCCTGAGCAGCCAGATGATGAACGACAGAATGGCTGAGATCAGCAGGCAGGTTGCGAGAGGGAAGTAAAAGCTGAAATTGCCTCGCCTGAAAGAGATGTCGCCCGGCAGTCTGCCGAGCCAAGTGGGAAGTTTTGGCGCGAATGAGATGACCAGTCCGACAGCGACCAGAAACAGCCCCATGATGATCAGTGGTTTTCCGAGGTTATTCATGGCTGTTGCTTGATTGACTCCGGTCCCTTGGCCCTGGCCCCTTGACCCTGCTGTACATAGCGTTCCTTCTCGCTGTAGATGCAGCCGCAGTACTGCTGGCGGTACAGTCCCAGCTCCTTTGAAAGCCGGATTCCTTCCTGCCATCCTGAGCGAAAGTCCTGGTAGTAAAAGGGGACCCCGTACTCACTCCCGATCTGTTCTCCCACCGCCCTGATTTCGTCATGCTTCTGATATCTGCTGTAGAGCAGCGATGCGGTAAAGGCTTTAAATCCCCCCTCGACAGCTGCCTCTGCAACAGCCCGCAGACGCGATGAATAGCAATAGCTGCAGCGTTTGTCAGGTTCAGCGGCAACGTGAGCCAGAAAACCTTCTAGGTCGTAGTCGTCACGAAGTATCAGCGGCATGTCTTCCTGCTCTGCCATTTGAATAGCGGCATCCCGTCGTCTGGCATACTCCAGGTAGGGATGGATATTGGGGTTATAGAAAAAGCCGGTCACATCATGACCGGCCGTCCGCAGCTGCTGCAGCGGGAAAAGGGCGCAGGGGCCGCAGCAGGTGTGGAGCAGGATTCTCATTACAGGTTCTCCAGCAGATGTCCCAACTTTTCGCGCTTGGTCTCAAGATAGTCCCGGTTGGTGTCCGTAGGTTCTGTTTCTATCGAAACCCTCTCGACAATGTCAATGCCATACCCCTGCAGGCCGACCAGTTTTTTCGGGTTATTGGTCAGCAGGCGGATTTTGGTGATACCAAGAGCAAGCAGGATCTGGGCGCCAATACCGTACTCGCGCAGATCAGCCTTGAAGCCCAGTTCCAGATTGGCTTCCACCGTGTCACGCCCTTGGTCCTGCAGTTCATATGCTCTCAGTTTGTTGACAAGGCCGATGCCACGTCCCTCCTGTCGCATGTACAGGATCACCCCGTTCCCCTCGGCTGCGATCTGCTCCATGGCCCGATGCAGCTGAGCGCCGCAGTCACAGCGCAGACTTCCGAGCACATCACCGGTCAGACATTCAGAGTGCACCCTTACCAGCACCGGCTGGTCTCTCTTTAAGTCCCCTTTTACCAGGGCAATATGTTCAAACTTGTCGATATCGTTTTCAAACCCGATCGCCCGCCATTCACCTCCGAAAGAGGAGGGGAGACGCGCTTCAGCCACGGTGCGCACCAGCCGTTCGTTCTTGAGGCGATAGGCGACCAGATCGGCAATCGTACAGATTTTTATGTTGTGTTCTTTCGCAAATATTTTCAGTTCCGGCATGCGGGCCATCGTGCCGTCGTCATTCATGATTTCGCAGATGACGCCGGCCGGTTTCAGTCCCGCCAGGCGAGCCAGATCGACGGAACCCTCGGTCTGTCCCAGCCGCACGAGTACTCCTCCCTTGCGGGCTCTGAGCGGGAAAACATGCCCGGGACTGACCAGATCCTTCGCGCGGGCGCCGTCAGCGGCGGCGGTCACGATCGTGTGGGCCCGGTCAGCCGCCGAAATGCCGGTCGTCACGCCATGTTTTGCCTCGATTGACACTGTAAACGCGGTCTCGAAGGGGGAGGTGTTATCGCGCACCATCGGCCGCAGTCCCAGCTCGTCACATTTTTCCGGTGTCAGAGTCAGGCAGATCAGGCCGCGACCATATTTTGCCATGAAATTGATGTTCTCCGGTGTGGCCGCCTCGGCCGCCAGAGTCAGGTCCCCTTCGTTCTCACGATCCTCATCATCAACCAGGATGACCATCTTCCCCTGACGGATGTCTTCGATTGCTTCTTCAATAGTTGCTACGGACATAGTTCACCTTTCTAGTTAAATAAATCCATTCTCTGCGAGTGTTTTCATGCTTAAACCACCTTCGGACCTCCAGGGGGACGTCAACCGTTCCACATACTTTCCGATGATGTCTGTTTCAATATTGACCACGTCGCCAACCGTGAGCTGACCAAGCGTGGTGTTGGAGTACGTGTGCGGAATGATGTTCACCGAAAAGCCTTCACGGGAGACGGCATTGACCGTCAGGCTGATGCCGTCTATCGTTACCGAACCCTTCTCCACCAGATAGCGGGCATGTTCAGGGGGGAGAGTGAACTGCAGCTGGTAATTGCCGGAACGGTTTTCCGAGCGGGACAGCTTTCCCGCGCAGTCGACATGTCCGCTGACGATATGCCCGCCCAAACGGTCACCCAGTCTGAGGGCGCGCTCCAGGTTGACGCGACTGCCGCTGCAGAGTTTCCCGATTGATGAGCGGGACATGCTTTCGGGGGAAACGTCGAAAGTAAGAGATCGGTCACTCCTGGCGGTTACGGTAAGGCAGACTCCGTTGACTGCAACGGAATCACCAATGGCAACTTCTGCAGTCGGCAGGGCTGTTTCCACGGCCAGCACCCCTGCCTCCCCCCGGCGGTGAAAGGAGACCACACGGCCGGCATCTTCAATCAGTCCAGTAAACATTGATTCTCCGGGCGCGCGGTAACCATGATATCTGTGCCGACACGCCGCATGCTGAGATCGCGAAACGGTATTGAGAAAGCCATATCGGTGGTGCCGGTAATCGCGAACGGAGAGAATCCGTCACTGCCGACCACCTTGGGCGCATAAAAGAATACACATTGGTCAATAAGCCCATGCCTGAGGGCTTCTCCGGCCAGATGACTCCCCCCCTCCAGAAGAAGAGAATGGATGCCTAGTCCCCCCAGTTTGCTCAAGAGGTCATGCAGATTCACCTTACCATTCTCCGGACTGCAGACCAGCAGGGTGGCACCGCTTTTCAGATAGCGGGCATGAACCTTCGGGTTTGTCTCGATGGTTGCAATCATGGTCCCCTGGCCCATCCGGCCACTTAATACAGCGACACTTTCCGGTGTGCGCAGGGTGCTGTCGACGATGATCCTGAGGGGATTGCGCCCCTTGACGTGCCGAACGGTCAGCTGCGGGTTGTCCGCAATAATCGTGTCAACGCCGACCATTATCGCATCGCTTTCGGCCCGCATGCGGTGCACGATTCTGCGCGACGCCTCGCAGCTGATCCAGCGGGATTCGCCGGTGACGCTAGCTATCTTGCCATCCAGAGTCATGGCGCATTTATAGGTGACGTACGGCAGTCCGGTCGTTATGAATTTGAGGAAGGGGCGGTTGATTGTGCGGCACTCTTCCTCCAGCACCCCGCAGAGTGTCTCTATTCCGGCCTGCTGCAAAGCCCGCAATCCACCGCCGTTGACCTGCGGATTCGGGTCGCTCATGCCGGCGACAACCCGTTTGACTCCAGCCCGGATCAGCGCTTCGCTGCAGGGGGGGGTCTTGCCGGTATGGCTGCAGGGCTCCAATGTTACGTATACGTCTCCCCCCCGCGCCTCAGAACCTGCCATGTCCAGGGCATGTACCTCGGCATGGTGCCCCCCGGCCCGTTTATGCCACCCTTCGCCGACGATCGTTCCATTTTTAACGATTACGCATCCGACTGCCGGATTCGGGGATGTTTTACCGAGACCTTTTTTTGCCAGCGTCAAGGCACGTTTCATGTATTTGATGTCGGTGGAGGCCATGGCACTTTCCGGTGAGGAAATTTTTAATTTTGAATTTTGGATGAAATCAACATCTAAAATTCAACATCCAAAATTGCTACTTTTTCAGCAGATCCTGCAGTTCCTGCATGAATTCGCCAATGTCACGGAACGAGCGATAGACCGAGGCGAAGCGGACGTAGGCCACCTCGTCCATGTCGTGCAGTTCCTTCATGATCCATTCGCCAATGACGGTTGTTGATATCTCTTTATCCGATGACTCCTGCAGGCGTGTCTCAAGGCGGTCGACCATGTGCTCGATTTCCTCGACCGGGATGGGGCGTTTTTCGCAGGCCTTCTTGATGCCGGAGATAATCTTCATGCGATCGAACGGTTCACGGCGGCCGTCCTTCTTGCAGACCTGCGGAAGCATCTCTTCCACCCGCTCGTGAGTGGTAAATCGTTTGGAGCATTCCTCGCATTCACGCCGGCGGCGGATGGCCGTGCCGCCCTTGTCAGGGCGCGAATCGATTACCTTGCTGTCGGAATTGCCACAGAACGGACATCTCATGCTGTTTTGCCTTTGTTTGTCCCCGTAAAATGAATTACTTCTATGGCAGCCTCGGTGATCATTTCACGGGCCAGTTCATCGGCATATCCCTCGCCGTAGATCACTGTGATTATGCCGGCGTTGATAATCATTTTTGTGCAGATGATGCAGGGCATGGTGGTACAGTACAGGGTGGCGCCGTCGATGTTCACGCCGTGCTTGGCAGCCTGGATGATGGCGTTCTGCTCGGCGTGCAGGCCGCGGCAGAGTTCGTGCCGTTCGCCGGAAGGGACCATGAGCCGCTCGCGCAGGCAGCCCGCCTTTTCACAGTGGGTAATTCCGGTCGGAACGCCGTTGTAACCGGTTGCCAGGATATTGCGATCCTTGACCAGTAACGCTCCAACATGCCGGCGCAGGCAGGAGGAACGGGTGGCCACCAGGTGGGTGATGTCCATGAAATATTGATCCCAGGATGGGCGTTGCATAGTTGGGGCTTCCTTCCTTCTGCTATTCATCTACGGTAAAGTACCTTACTCTGCAGGTCAGGTCAATATTGTTACCGGTTTTTCAATATTTTTCTCTGGCGCTGCAATAAAATATATACAGAATAATGGCGTTTTGGAATATAACAGTTCGAGTTGCAGAGATTGCGCAGCTAGTGACAATATCGACAGGAATTGATGCGGTGTGCCATCTTTTTAGTAGAGGTGATTCTGAAATGAATAAATCCGTGATCTGTATTGTTGTGTCGCTTGCCATGTTTGTTTCGGTGGGGTGGGCGGCGTCTGCTCCGCAACTTCCCAAAGGGTATCACGCGTGGCAGAAAAGCGAGCGAAAGGTTGTGACGGACAAAAGCTCGCTCTTTTACGGTATTCACTATATGTATGCCGACAAAAAGGCGATCAAGGGGTATCAGGCGGGTAATAAATTTCGCGAAGGAAGCCGCATTGTCGTTGAATTCTTCAACATCAAGGGCACGCCTTCAGTGGACGGCCCGATAAACATGATCGTGCTGATGCAAAAGGACAAGCGCCAAAAAGATACCGGCGGCTGGCTGTTTGCGGGGTACTCCGCTGATGGCAGGCCGAGCGGTATCGATCCGCTCAAAAACTGCTTTGAATGTCATCGGCAAGAAGCTGGTCAAAGGGATTACGTGATCTCCACGATCAAGGATTTTACACGCTGACAGCTCTTATTCTATCGTTTGCTCCGCAGAGAAACGCCCCGCGTTCGAGTCTTGACACCCCTCTGCTTTTGCGGTAACTTGTCACGTCCTACCACAGGACACCTGACGTTTTCGTCATCATTCCCGAAATTAAAAGGTTGCTCCGGCATGAAAATTACAGCGGTTATCCCTGCCCGTTATGCATCGACACGTTTTCCCGGCAAGGCCCTGGCGGAAATTGACGGCCGTCCGATGATCCAGCATGTCTATGAACGCGCTGTTCAGTCAAAACTGGTGGGCCGGGTTATCGTTGCCACTGATGACCCCCGTATCGCTGATGCGGTCAGCACCTTCGGCGGAGAGGCGATCATGACCTCCACCGGCCATGAAACGGGCACCGACCGTTTGGCAGAGGTGGCCGCCGGACTCGATTCAGACATAATTGTCAATGTCCAGGGCGATGAGCCTCTGATTGACCCGGCTATCATCGACCTGGCACTGCAGCCCTTTCTTGAAGAGGCCGACCTGCAGATGGGAACCGTCAAGACACGCATTAAGTGCCTGCATGATTTTCTTTCTCCTAATGTGGTCAAAGTGGTGACCGACAACCGTGGCGACGCCCTCTATTTTTCCCGCTCTCCGCTCCCTTTTTTCCGCGATAAATGGAAAGATTTGAAGGACGAATCATTCTGCTGCGGCAAGCTGCTCTGTTACAAACATGTCGGACTGTATGTCTATCGCCGTGATTTCCTGCTGAAATTTGCCGCCCTGCCGGCGACGTTTCTGGAAATATCCGAGAAGCTGGAACAGCTGCGCGCGATTGAGAATGGCATTAAAATACGAGTGGTTGAGACCGAGTTCGAGTCGATTGGTGTGGATACACCCGATGATTTGCTTAAGGCTCAGGAACAGTACCGTAAACTTAAAAAACGAATGTGATTGATATTTTAGGAGCAGATACCATGAAAACCAAGTTTATATTTATCACCGGCGGCGTTGTTTCATCGATCGGCAAGGGGCTGGCAGCAGCTTCGCTGGGAGCGTTGCTGGAGGCGCGCGGGTTGCGGGTGACGATGCAGAAGCTTGACCCCTACATCAACGTTGATCCCGGCACCATGTCGCCCTTTCAGCATGGTGAGGTCTTTGTCACCGATGATGGTGCCGAAACCGATCTTGACCTGGGGCATTACGAACGTTTTACGAGTGCCGTCCTTTCCAAAAAGAGCAATTTTACGACCGGCCAGGTTTATTTTTCCGTCATCACGAAAGAACGTCGTGGCGATTATCTGGGGGGGACGGTCCAGGTCATTCCGCACATAACCGATGAGATCAAACTCAAAATCTTAGAGAATGCCCAGGGTGCCGACGTGGCGATTGTCGAGGTCGGTGGGACGGTTGGCGACATTGAATCGCTGCCGTTTCTGGAGGCGATACGCCAGTTCCGTTTTGACCGGGGGCCGGGGAACGCTCTGTATATCCACGTTACGCTGGTACCCTACATCCGCACCGCTGGCGAGCTGAAGACCAAGCCGACCCAGCATTCGGTCATGGAACTGCGCAAGATCGGTATCCAACCGGACATCCTGCTCTGTCGCTGCGAGCGGGATCTTCCGGACGATATGAAAAAGAAGATCGCACTGTTCTGCAATGTGGGTGAAAAGGACGTTATTCCGGTTGTCGATTCGGAACATATTTATGCGGTACCGCAGGCGCTTAACAAGGAACATCTGGATGATCAGGTTGTCGAAAAACTGAATATCTGGACCAAGGCACCTGATCTGACCAAATGGCAGGATGTGGTGGAAAAACTGCGCCATCCCAGCAACGGGGAGGTGCGTATCGCCATTGTCGGCAAGTACGTCGATCTGACGGAGTCCTACAAATCTCTCTCTGAAGCGCTGACCCATGGTGGTATCGGCAACGACTGCCGGGTTTCCCTGAAATATCTGGATGCAGAAAAGATTGAACGTGACGGCGCTGACGGGCATTTTGATGATGTTGACGGGATTCTCGTCCCGGGCGGTTTTGGCGAGCGCGGCACGGAAGGGAAAGTCATGGCGATCGAGTATGCCCGCACGCGGAAGATTCCTTTCTTCGGGATCTGTCTCGGGATGCAGATGGCAGTGATCGAGTTTGCCCGCAATGTCTGCGGCATCACGGAAGCCTGTTCGAGCGAATTCCGCGCGGAAGGGGGCGAGGCGCTGATCCATCTGATGGAGGAGCAAAAATCGGTCAGCAAAAAGGGTGGCACCATGCGTCTGGGAGCGTTCCCCTGTTCCATCATCAAGGGAACGCTTGCCCATACCGCCTATAACGAAACAGATATTTCAGAGCGTCATCGTCACCGCTACGAGTTCAATAACGCGTACCGTGATCTGCTGACGAAAAAGGGTCTTATCCTGTCGGGTGTGTATAAGGAGAAAGACCTGGTTGAAGTGGTTGAACTTGCAGACCATCCCTGGTTCCTCGCGTGCCAGTTCCATCCCGAGTTCAAGTCCAAACCGCTGGTTCCGCATCCTCTTTTCCGTGCTTTTATCGGCGCTTCATTAGCGCAGAGAAACAAGGGGTAGGCCATGACACGTGAAATTATTTCCGGAAACGTGAAGATAGGTGGCAACCGTCCGCTGGTCCTGATCGCCGGGCCATGTGTGATCGAGGATGAGACCGCAACCATGCGGCATGCCGAACGACTGATGACGATTTGCAACGGCCTTTCAATCCCGTTGATTTTCAAGGCTTCCTACGACAAGGCCAACCGTACCTCGATTAATGCCTACCGTGGGCCGGGACTGAAAGAGGGGCTTGCCATTCTGCGCAAGGTCAAGGAAGCGCTGGGCGTTCCGGTTATTTCTGATGTCCACTCCATCGAGCAGATTCTACCTGCGGCCGAAGTGTTGGATATCCTCCAGATTCCTGCGTTTCTCTGCCGCCAGACCGATTTGTTGGTTGCTGCTGCGAAGAGCGGCCGGATTATCAATGTTAAGAAGGGACAGTTTCTGGCCCCATGGGATATGAAAAATGTCGCCGGGAAAATTGCTGCGAGCGGCAACGAGAACATCATCCTGACCGAACGTGGGGCCTCTTTCGGTTATAATAATCTGGTGGTGGACATGCGCAGTTTTCCGGTCATGCGTTCCACCGGTTATCCGGTCGTATTTGACGCTACTCACAGCGTGCAGCTCCCCGGTGGTCAGGGGGATAGTTCGGGCGGTCAGCGCGAGTTCGTGGAGCATCTGTCGCGGGCAGCTGTTGCGACCGGAATTGACGGCATCTTCATGGAGGTGCATGAAGACCCTGACAAGGCGCTCTGCGACGGTCCCAATTCGATTCCGCTGAGCGAACTCCCGGGACTGCTGAAGATCCTGAAAGCACTTGATCACCTGATTAAACAGAGGCCGACGACATGACTGTTATCGATGAGGCGCGCCGGGTAATCCGGGTTGAGGCGCTGGCTCTCTCTGCCATGGCCGACCGCATTGACGGTTCGTTCGAGCGGGCGATTGACCTGATATTGTCCAGTCCTGGACGGGTAATTGTCAGCGGGATGGGCAAATCCGGTCTGGTTGGGCAGAAGATCGCCTCCACCATGGCTTCCACCGGCACCCCGGCTTTTTTCCTGCATCCTGCAGAAGGGATACACGGCGATCTTGGAATGATCATGAAGGGTGATGTCGTGATCGCCATTTCAAACAGTGGTGAAACAGAAGAAATTTTGAGAATTCTCCCCTCGATCAAGCGCTTGGGAGCGCCTCTGATTGTTATGAGCGGCAACCCGGCATCAAACCTGGCCCGTTCCAGTGACGTTTTTCTGGATGTATCAGTCTCTGAGGAGGCCTGTCCGCTTGGGCTGGCTCCTACCGCATCCACGACGGCCACGCTTGCCATGGGGGACGCGCTGGCTGTTGCCCTGCTGGTTCACCGCGGTTTCAAGGCGGAAGATTTTGCAATATTTCACCCCGGCGGGTCGCTCGGCAAAAAGCTGATTCTGAGGGTTGAAGACCTGATGCACACTGGTGAAGCCATTCCACTGGTGCAGGAAGATACCTTGATGAAGGAAGCCCTGTTCGTGATCACCGACAAGGGGCTCGGGGTAACAGGAGTCTGCGATTCAGGCGGTGCTCTGAAAGGCGTCATTACAGATGGGGATCTGCGACGGTCGTTGGAGAAGGGTTTTGATATTCTCAATCAGCGTGCTGCGGAAATAATGAAACACGGTCCGCTGCGCATCAAACGGTCTGAGCTTGCTGCTGCCGCCCTGCAGATTATGGAGCAGCGTGCCATTACCTCTCTGTTTGTATTTGAAGACGATCAGAGCCCTGCTCCATGCGGTGTCATTCATCTGCATGACATCCTCAAGGCCGGTATCGCTTGATGAATGACAAATTAGCGGATATCAGACTGTTACTGCTTGATGTTGATGGTGTTATGACCGACGGCGGCATTATTTACGACGTCAACGGAGTGGAAACCAAAGTATTCAATGTCAAGGACGGGCACGGTATCAAAATGCTGCAGCGACATGGCATTGAAGTCGGCATCATTACCGGCCGCACCTCGCCGGTTGTTGATATCAGGGCTAGAGAACTGGGGATCGAACTCCTTTATCAGGGTGCTCTGAAAAAACTTGAGAGTTACCTTGATGTGAAGCGGAGAACCGGGCTTGTCGACAGTCAGATCGCCTATATGGGAGATGATGTCATCGATGTTCCGGTCATGCGGCGTGTCGTTTTTGCTGCGGCACCTGCCGATGCGCTGATCGAAGCCCGCAATGCGGCCCACTATGTGACGTCCCTCGCCGGCGGACGGGGCGCGGTGCGCGAAGTATGCGATCTGATCCTCAAAGGGCGGGGCCTGTGGGATGAAGTTGCGGTCCGCTACGAATTATAGATTCAATCTCTGTGCCAAATGCATCAATCCTGCCACGTTATGCTGGACAGTCCTCCTCCTCAATGGTATAGTTCCTATCTATTATGGTATCGCCCGTTTATATCAGGCCTTTACTGGCACTTCTTGTGATGGCGGCGATTATCGGCATCGCGGCCGTCGTTCTCCGGAATGGTTCTCATGAATCAGCACCGGTACCGTCGGTCAATCAGCAGCTTCCCCATAACATTGATGTAGCCCTGAAAAAGGCCCGTTTTTCAGAAATCCAGGATGGTCTGGTTGTATGGGAACTCGTTGCAGAACGGGTTGACTACGATAAAAGGGGAGATACGGCATATCTCACAGCTATCCGGATGGAGTTCCCGCACACCGGGTCGCATGGTACGGTAACAGTTACAGCAGACAGCGGCGAGTATTCCAGTGCGGCGAAAACCGTCCGGCTTAACGGTCATGTACATGTTGTGACCGAAGATGGAGCCAGTTTTAAAACCAGTTCGATTGTATATACGGGCGTAACCGCTCAATTTTCAACGGCCGAACCGGTGACCTTCCGGCAGCAAAGATTGCAGCTTACCGCGGTTGGCATGGATTTGGGTGTCAAAAATCAGCGAGCTCGTTTTTATTCTTCGGTTGATGCAGCAATTGTTCTGCAGTAGTCACTTGTAACTTGAACTTTTACATTTCATGAGCACAAGGTTAAGGCAGGACACGACTCATGAGGTGTCTCACCAAAAGCAGGCGCTTTTAGGCGACGAAAGACTTTAAAACAAATGAAGTGTTTCCGGTTTTTAAACGTTGCGTGAAACAAAATATTTCGCTTCCGGCTTGTTGACTTAGGTATTTAATGATGAGACTACATCTGCTCTGTATTGCGTTTAGCTGCTTGTGCTGCCTGTTCCCGGCATCAGCGGTTCCTGCTGCAGCCCCGGCTCACAAGGATCGTTCAAGCCTGCCGATTACCGTAAAATCCAACGAAATGACCGCCGACAATAAAGGGAAAACAGCTGTTTTCTCCGGTAAGGTTGTTGCAAAACAGGGCGATATCACCATTTTCGCCGATAAACTGATTGTGAACTATGCGGATAAAAACGAAGATGTGGAAAAGGTCGAAGCACTCGGAAATGTAAGAATTGTCCAACTGAATAGAACCGGCTTTGCCGATCAGGCTGTGTACGATAGCCGCAACGGACGTATCGTTTTGACCGGGACTCCCCGGGTTGTGCAGGGTGGTGACAGCATCAGCGGCAAAGTGATTACCTATTACGTTGATGATGACAAGAGTGACGTATCAAGCGGCGGCGATCCGAAAGCGCGTGTCGAAGCGGTCATTAATCCGCCAGCAAGGAAAAACGATGCCGGAAGTCGTTGAATCTTCCAAACTCTGGACGAAAGCTCTTAAGAAAAGCTACGGCAACCGTCAGGTGGTCGGCGGAGTGGATATTTCGATCTCATCCGGATCAGTTATCGGCCTCTTGGGGCCGAACGGTGCCGGCAAAACAACGACCTTTTATATGGTGGTCGGACTGGCACAGCCTGATGGCGGCCAGGTTTTTCTGGGTGATGAAGAGATAACGTCGCTTCCGATGTACCAGCGGGCTCGCCGCGGCATCAGCTATCTTCCGCAGGAAGCATCTGTTTTTCGCAAACTGTCGGTGGCAGATAATCTGATGGCGATAATTGAAACGGTCGAGCCAGACAAGCACCGTGGCCGGCAGAGAATGGAACAGCTGCTGGAGGAATTCTCGATTACGCATATCGCATCATCCAAGGGATATGCGCTGTCAGGAGGTGAACGGCGACGGGTTGAAATTGCCCGGGCACTGATAACAAACCCTTCGTTCATTCTGCTCGACGAGCCGTTTGCAGGGATTGATCCGATTGCCGTTGCCGATATTCAGGGGTTGATTGTTTCTCTCAAAAACAAAAATATCGGTGTATTGATTTCGGATCATAACGTCCGCGAGACCTTGGGCGTCTGTGATTCCGCCTATATTATGAGCAGTGGTGTAGTGCTTGAATACGGAACGCCGGATGAGATTGCGGCGAGTAAAAAAGCTCAAGATATTTATCTGGGTAAAGATTTCCGTCTCTGATTTTCGGCTGTCAAATAGTGTAAAATCCCCTTATCGGGTTTGAGGATAATGCTTCATGGCAATGGAGATGCGCCAACAACTGAAAATGTCCCAGCAGCTGGTAATGACTCCCCAGTTGCAGCAGGCAATCAAGCTGCTTCAGTTGACACGTCTGGAACTCCAGGATCTTGTTGTTCAGGAATTGGAGGAGAACCCGCTTCTTGAAGAATCCACTGAGATGGATGAGATTCGCGAGCCGGATACCCTCGAAGTTGCGGAACAGGAACTTGAGCCGGCGCAGGATGCAGCCGATTTTCATGAGGTTGAAACCGGCGAGGAAACTTTGCGGGACTGGGACAGCTACCTCGACGGCTACAACTATAGTTCCGGAGAGCAGCAGTACGGCGGTGATGATGAGCGCCCTTCCTTTGAAAACCTGCTGACACGCAAAGGGACCCTGATCGATCACCTGTTGTGGCAGCTCCATATGGGGCAGTATTCTGAAATGGATGTTCGTGTGGGTGAGGTGATCATCGGCAATATTGATGATTATGGCTATCTGCGGGCGTCTCTGCAGGAAATTGCCACGGCAAGTTCTGCGACGGAAGAGGATGTCCAGGACGTGCTCGAATGCATTCAGGAATTTGACCCACCTGGCGTTGCGGGTCGCGACCTGCGTGAATGTCTGCTTATTCAGGCCCGGAATCTGGGCATGAAAGGGAGCATTGTCGAAAGTATCCTGCAGAATCATCTTGGTGACCTGGAAAAACGAAATTACAAACAGATGGCCCGGTCATTGAAGGTTGATATAAATCAGGTGCTGGTGGCTTCCAGGATTATCTCCGGATTTGATCCTCGCCCCGGTTCGTCATTCAGTACCGATGACGTGCATTATATATCTCCCGACATTTTTGTGCACAAGGTGGGGGACGATTACGTTGTCATGCTGAACGAGGAAGGGTTGCCCAGTCTTAAAGTCAGCACCCAGTATGCAGATATCCGTGGAAATGGTACAACTGATTCCCAGACTGAACATTATATAAATGATAAGATGCGATCGGCTGCCTGGCTGATCAAGAGCATTCAACAGCGGCAGCGAACCATCTATAAGGTTGCAAAAAGCATAATCCGTTTCCAGCGCGAATATTTTGATCGTGGCATCGAGTACCTGCGCCCCTTGGTGCTGAGGGATATTGCCGAAGATATCGGCATGCATGAATCAACCATCAGTCGGGTCACTACCAACAAATACATGCAGACGCCGCAGGGATTGCTGGAGCTGAAATACTTCTTTAACAGCGGCCTCTCAACCAGCGAGGGAGATTTTGTCGCCTCTGAGAGTGTAAAAAACAGGATCAAAGAGATTATCGAAAAGGAAAATTCCCAAAAACCGCTTTCAGATCAGAAAATCGCCGAACTGCTGACGAGCCAGACGGTGAATATCGCGCGGCGCACGGTAACCAAGTATCGTGAAATGCTTAATCTGGGATCTTCTTCTGAACGCAAACGACATTTTTGACGAACTGCTGTACCGGCAGTCGTCTATTTCACAGCACCAACCACACAGGAGGATTGTATGCAGATAACGACAACATTCAGGCACATGGAACAGAGCGATGCCCTTAAGGCATATGCTGAAGAAAAGCTTGAGCGGATAACAAAGTATATTGACAGCCCGATTAACGTGCAGGTCTTCTTTACCGTAGAAAAGAAAATTCGCCATATCGTTGAAATTGTAATAAATTCAAAGGGTGTCAGTACCAAGGCTTCCGAGGCGACTCACGACATGTATGCCGCCATCGATGCGGTCATCGACAAGATTGAACGTCAGCTTGTCCGCTACAAGGAAAAGATTAAAGCTCATAAGCCGAACGGCGACGAACGTGGGCGCCAGATATCTAAAAGGATTTTTGAAGCCGAGAGTATTGAGGCCACTACCGATTCAGTCGTTATCAAAACTACCACTGAGACCGCCAAGCCAATGTCGGTAGAAGAGGCTGTCATGCAGATGGATCTTCTTCATAAGGATTTTATTGTGTTCACCGATGCCGACAGCAGCGATATCAATGTCCTGTATCGTCGCAAGGACGGAAATTTCGGCCTGATTGAGCCGCAGCGCGCCTAGATCAATCGAAACCACCATGGACGGTATTTCACTTTCGATACAAGACCTGCTGACTGAAAATGAGTATGGTCTCGGTTTGTCACTTCTGGCCGGCAAACGGGGGCTTTCACATCGTGTCTCCAGCTCACGTATTCAAAAGCCGGGACTGGCACTGGCCGGTTATACCGAGCACCTGCATCCGGACCGGTTGCAGGTGCTCGGCAATACCGAAATTTCATACATCCAGCAGATCGACAACCGGATTGCTGCAGAGAATCTTGCTGCTCTCTGCACTTTTCCAATATCCTGCTTCATCGTCACCAAAAATCTGAGCCCTCCGCAGTTCCTGCTCGATCTGGCAGATTCCCGCGATATTCCGATACTTGCAACCCCGCATCAATCATCAACCTTCATATCACTGATAACCAAATTTCTTGAAGAACGGTTGTTGCCGACTACCCATCTGCACGGTGTCCTTATGGATGTGCTGGGTGTCGGCGTTCTTATCTCCGGGAAAAGCGGTATCGGCAAGAGCGAATGTGCCCTTGATCTTGTAATACGAGGACATCGCCTGGTTGCAGACGACATGGTATTCATAAAGAAGAAGATGCCGGCGGTGCTGGTCGGTCATGCAGAGGAGTCGCTTCAGTATCTGATGGAGATCCGCGGCCTTGGCATCATCAATATCAAGGATCTTTACGGGGTCTCGGCGATTCGGGACAAAAAAATCGTGGATATGCAGCTGGAACTGGTAGAGTGGGATGAATCGCATGAGTATGATCGACTGGGGGTTGATGATCGTACGGTCACGATACTCGGCATTGAGATACCGCATATCATTATTCCCGTCAGACCCGGCCGCAATCTGGGCTCGATTATCGAAGTTGCAGCTCGGAATAATCTGCTTAAAGGGATGGGATATCATTCGGCCCGTGATTTCCAGGAACGGCTTCTGGCACGTATCGAAGCAAGGCCCCTCGGGGATGAGGTAGAGTAGGGTATGCGTATTATCGTCATCACCGGTATGTCCGGTTCCGGGAAATCCACAGCAGTCAGAGCGCTGGAAGATGAAGGGTATTACTGTATCGATAATCTGCCGGTACGCCTGTTCAAGCGGTTTGTTGATCTGATCGGTAAATCGGGTGAAACCTTCAAAGGCATCGTACTGGTTGCTGATATTCGGGGCCGGGAGTTTTTCAAAGGGTACGAAAACGCCTTTCACAAGATGACTGAAACCGGGCACACGGTAGAAATATTCTTCTTTGATGCTCTGGATGACGTTCTGGTGCGACGTTTTTCTGAAACGCGTCGACGCCATCCTGCCGATGAGCAGTGCTCGGTTGCCGAAGCTATCCGTATCGAACGTGAGCGTCTGAGCGGACTACGTCAGATAGCGACCAGGACAATTGACACCTCCGAGTTTACGGTACACCAGCTTAAGGAATTCATCCTGAGAATCGTCAGAGGTGAAGAGAATGAAAATCAGCTGGTAGTCGAAGTCCAATCCTTCGGGTATAAGTACGGAGTGCCGCTTGAATCAAGTATCGTCATGGATGTTCGCTTTCTTCCGAACCCGTTCTTTGTTCCGGAATTGAAAGACGGTTCAGGCCTTGAAGATGTGGTTCGTGATTATGTCCTTGATAACGTTGTTACCGCACAATTTTTTGAATATTTTTTTCCACTTCTGGATATGCTGCTGCCGGCACATTGTCAGGAAGGGAAATCCTATTTAACAATTTCAATTGGCTGTACCGGTGGGCGCCACCGCTCTGTTGCCATAGCAGAGGCCACCGGAATGCACTTACAGGAAATATGGCCCACAGTGCGAATTATACACAGGGATATTGAAAAGGGGCTTAAATGATAGGATTGGTACTCGTTACCCACGCCGGTCTGGCGACCGCACTCAAATTGTCCGCAGAGATGATTGTCGGGTCCATTGAATGCTGTGCCACCGTAGAAGTTGCTCCAGATGAGCGAGCCGATGGTATCATGGCTCGCGTAGTGGCTGCAGTCGAAGCGGTGCAGTCAGACGGGGCTATCATCATGACCGACCTTTTCGGCGGTACGCCATCCAATATGGCGATGTCGTTTTTGAAAGAGGGGTGCATTGAAGTTGTCACCGGAGTGAATCTGCCGATGATGATTGAATTTTGCTCACGCCGTGAACGAATGACGGTCACCGAACTTGCAGCGGATCTGCATCGAACGGGTTGCGAAGGGATTATCGTCGCCGGAGAACTCTTGAAGTAGACATGCAGAAATCTTATCACCCCTCGCGCAAGGAACCTTGATATATGCTTCAGAAAGATTTTTTGATCATAAATAAACTCGGGCTGCACGCCCGTGCTTCAGCCCTCCTCGTGAAAACTTCCAGCCGATTCAGCTCTGACGTCAAGCTGGCCCGGGAGGGTGTGGAGGTTAACGGAAAGAGCATAATGGGTATTATGATGCTGGCGGCCTCGAAGGGGTCTTCTGTCCGCCTGACGGTTGACGGTGCAGACGAAACCGAAGCTTTTCAGTCCATTGGCGACCTGATTGCCACCGGTTTTGGAGAGGAATGACATGCGGACCTTCTCTGGAATCGCGGCTTCGCCCGGGATTGCAATGGGGAGGCTGTGCGTTATTGATCGCCGTCGAGCCGTTGTACCCGAGTATCCGATCCCCTCGGAAGCGGTTTGTCATGAAACAGCCCGTCTGGCTCAGGCGATTGAAAATACCCGTGTCGAGCTTGAAGCACTTAAATCCCGCCTCGCAGAAACAAGTGGTGAAGACCACCTCTTCTTTATTGAAATCCATTTGATGATACTGGCCGATGACCGCCTGATAAACGAAACAACTGAGATCATCAAGACCGGCATGATTAATGCTGAAGGTGCACTCAGGCGGACCCTGCACCGCTACCGCGAAACGTTTGCCAGCATAGATGATCCGTATCTCCGTGAACGTATCAGCGATGTAGAGACGGTGATCGAGCGGGTTCTGCGCAGCATGAGCGGCGAAACGGCAGAACCGTTCCCCCAGCATGAAGGGCAGATAATCATCGCAGCGCACGACTTTTCTCCCGCCGACATGCTTCAGATCAACCGGACCAATGTTCTCGCCATCATAACGGAGATTGGCGGTCGAACCTCACATACGGCCATACTGGCGCGCGCCCTTGATCTGCCGGCAGTTATGGGTGTTGAGGGGATAACCGATCTTCTGCTGGATGGCGTCGCTGTCATTGTAGACGGTTTATCCGGTGCGGTGATTGTTGATCCGGATCAGGAAACGTTTCAGTCATCACTGCGCCGTAAGCAGCATTATGAATATGTTGAATATGAACTTCTGAAAACCGCACCTCTGCCGGCAGTTACACGCGATGGCCACTCGATGCAGCTGCGGGGAAACGTCGAGATACCGGAAGAGGGCGCTTCAGTTTTGGGGCACGGCGGGAGCGGCGTTGGTTTGTACCGTACCGAGATGCTCTTTATGAACCGCACCTTTATGCCGGATGAAGAGGAACAGCTGGCGACCTATCAAACGATGCAGCAGGCGGTTGCACCGCACCCTCTCACCATCCGGACTCTGGATGCCGGTGGCGACAAACTGCTTGATGGAATGGATCAGGCTGCGGAAGCCAACCCGGCCCTGGGGGTACGGGCGATCCGCTTGTCCTTGAGCATGCCGGATGAATTTAAAAAACAGTTGCGTGCAATTTTACGGGTCAGTGCTGACGGGCCGGTCAGGATCATGTTCCCGATGATTTCAGGAATGGAGGAAGTCCGCACGGCGAAAGCGCTGCTTGAAGAAGCCAAGCGGGAGCTCACCGCCTCCGGTACCCCGTTTGACAGCGCAGTTCAGGTTGGTGTGATGATAGAAATTCCGGCGGCAGTTACCCTGGCCGACCTGCTTGCACGTGAGGTCGATTTTTTCAGCGTCGGCACGAACGACCTGATTCAATACACCTTGGCAATCGATCGCGGCAATGAACAGCTCTCACATCTGTATCAACCGCTCCATCCTGCGGTTCTGAGGTCACTGCGCCGGATTGTCCAGGCTGCCCATGGTGCAGGAATTCCCGCCTGTCTCTGCGGCGAAATGGCCGGTGACCCTCTCTATCTGCCGGTATTGCTCGGGCTTGGCTTTGATGAACTTTCGATGGGAGCCGGGTCAATCCTGCGGGTGAAACAGATCCTTCGTCGCTGCACGTTGGAGCGTGCCGCCCGGATTGCGGAAGGGTGTTTTGCATTTTCAACTGCAGCGGAGGTCGAGATGTATCTCAAGTCCCAAATTACCATGGATGTAGCAGAAAGTATCGACTGATGACCCCGACCGTGATCTATGCTACTTTCGCTCTTGTTTTCGGTATGCTGGTCGGCTCATTCCTGAATGTCTGCATCTGCCGCATGCCGAAGAACGAATCGGTCGTTTCCCCCCCTTCGCATTGCCCGCACTGTTCCTATCAGATTCGCTGGTATGACAATATTCCTCTGGTGAGCTATCTGTTTCTCAGGGGGAAATGCCGGGGGTGCGGCGCTCATATCTCCCTTCAGTACCCGCTGGTCGAGCTGCTCAACGGGCTCCTGACCATGCTTCTTTTTCTCCGCTTCGGGCCGACACTTGCGTTTGCGACCCTGTTCCTGCTCTGTTCTGCACTGGTGGTGATCACCTTTATCGATATCGAACACCAGATTATCCCTGATGAAATATCGTTGCCCGGCATTGCCGTCGGATTTGTCCTGTCGTTTTTTCTAAAAGGACACACCTGGCTGAATTCACTTCTTGGCATTCTGCTGGGAGGGGGCAGCCTGTTGCTGGTTGCCTACTCGTATCAACGGCTGACCGGCAAAGAAGGCATGGGGGGCGGTGATATCAAACTGCTGGCTATGATGGGCGCTTTTCTTGGCTGGAAAGCGGTGCCGTTTATCATCTTCGCCAGTTCACTGATCGGCTCGATCGTCGGTGTTTCCATCATGCTGTTTCAGAAAAAAGATTCCAAGCTGGCCATACCGTTTGGACCCTATCTCGCCTTTGCTGCGGTGCTGTACATTTTTTACGGGAATCTGATCATCCGCTGGTATCTGGGCCTGAGTGGCCTTAATCAGGGGTAACCGTGACCCGTTACCGCCCCAGTCTGACCGCTTCAATCCTGGCTTTTCTTGGATTGCTCCTGCTTTTAACCTGGCTTCTCTTCAGCCTGTTGGCTTTCAAGACTGCTGAAAATGATCTCTATGCCCAAAAAGGCGAACATGCCCGTACTCTGCTCAAGGCATTTGTCAGCCTGCTCCCGGATTCAATTCCGACCTACCCGGAAGGAATTATTCCTCCCGATTCACAAGCTTCGCAATATATTCAAAAACTCTCCGAAGAGTCCGCTTTCAGTCGTCTGACGCTGCTGGACAGAAACGGCAAACCGATCTTCAGCGCCGGCCAAAAGGGGAGTGATCTGTACGCTCCGTTTCAGGGTCTTGCAAACAGTACAGAGGGGGGCTACATCCGGCCGGACGGGAGTGGCATAGTTCACCTGATCACCGTCACCCGTAATGGGGAGGCTGTCGGAAAAGCCGGTTTGCTGCTCTCTCTGGCTCCCGAAAAAGCCCGTTTGAATCGATCGCGGCAGATGCTGATGGCTTATTTTGTGCTGGATTTTATTTTATTGCTTGGTTTGGGTTCTTTCGTTTTGTCGCGGATTGTTGTCAAACCGGTTAATCGGTTGCTGAAAGCAACGGAAAAAATTACCGGAGGACAGTACGGACAGCGGCTGACAGTATCCGGGAGTGCCGAACTTGCGCGACTGGCTCATGCGTTTAACGAAATGGCCTCAGCGCTGCAAAACAAAGATCAACAGGTTGCCGAGCAGATGACCGCCCTTGAAAAGGCAAACAGCGACCTGCGTCAGGCCCGGGAAGAAACAATTCGTACCGAAAAAATGGCTTCAATCGGTCTTCTGGCAGCCGGTATGGCGCATGAAATCGGAACGCCGCTCGCCTCGATCATGGGGTATGCCGAACTTTCCGCCGGTGAGCAGCCGGATAACTCAGCCATCCAGGATTATTCCCGGCGCATCACGGATGATTGCACCAGGATCGACCGTATTGTACGGGGATTGCTGGATTACTCCCGCCCACGAACGCCAGGCGACGAGAATGCCGACGTACGCAACGTAGTCCTGTCAACCGTCGACCTGATGACGCAGCAGGGCGTCTTCAAACAATTGAATCTCCGCATGGAAATTGATGAAGGGCTGTTGCCCGCCAGGTGCGATCAGCATCAGCTTCAGCAGGTCGTTATCAACCTGCTCCTCAACAGCCGCGATGCCACTCCTGCCGGCGGAACTATAACGATCAGGGGCGGACGAGATGGCGCCCATATCCGATTGGATGTTCTCGACAGCGGCGCAGGCATCTCGGATGAGTCTATTAAACATATCTTCGATCCGTTCTTTACCACCAAACCGCCCGGCAAGGGAACCGGCCTGGGGCTGGCCATTTCCGCACGGATCATTGACGGCTTCGGCGGACGCATTACAGTAGCCAGCAGAGTTGATAAAGGGAGCTGTTTCAGTGTCTGGCTCCCGCTGGCGCACGTAAAACAAGGGGTGGAAATGTGAGCGGTAGTCAGCATATTCTGATCATAGATGACGAAGCAAACATGCGCCATATGTTGTCGGTCATGCTGTCTCGTCAGGGGTACCGTGTAGACCCGGCGGCAGATGGCGAAGAAGGGCTGGGCTGCCTCATGGATAACGTCTATGATTATATCCTGTGTGACATACGGATGCCGGAAATGGATGGTAAAACTTTTCTGATTCGGGCGCTGGAGGGTCATGTCACCGCCCCGATCATCATGATGTCGGCCTACGGCAGCGTGGATACCGCGGTAGAGTGCATGAAACTGGGCGCCTATGATTTTATCTCGAAGCCGTTCAAAAAAGATGAGATCGTTATGGTGCTCAAGAAAGCCGAAGAGCGCGAGCGGCTGAAAGAAGAGAACAGTCAGCTGCGTGAAGTCGCCGCCGGGCTATTTTCTTATGGCGGCATCCTTAGCCGTAACACCCGTATGCAGGAAATATTCAGTCAGATCAAAAAAATCGCCGACCTGAAGACAACCATACTTGTACTGGGTGAGTCCGGCACCGGAAAAGAACTGGTTGCCCGTGCTGTTCACCAGAATGGCAGGCGGTCAGAGAAACCATTTGTGGCGGTAAATTGCGGTGCTATCCCGGAAAACCTGCTTGAAAGCGAATTATTCGGCCATATCCGGGGTGCCTTCACCGATGCGTCCGGTGACAAAACCGGACTGTTTGAACAGGCTGATGGCGGCACCCTTTTTCTGGATGAAATCGGTGAGATGCCGCTGGCGTTACAGGTCAAGTTGCTGCGGGTTCTGCAGGAAGGCGAAATCAGAAGGGTAGGTGGCTCTGCTTCCCAAAAAGTCGATGTCAGGGTGATTTCCGCCACATCACGTGATCTGTTCACTGATGTCGGGGCTGGCCTTTTTCGGGAAGATCTGTATTTCCGGCTGAATGTATTCTGCCTGGAGTTGCCGCCGCTGCGCGAGCGTGTGGAGGATATTCCCCTGCTGGCAGAACATTTTCTGAGGCGCTACGGAAAAAATAATGATAACCAGGCAGTGCGCATCGAACCTGACGCAATGCGCCGTCTTATGGCGCATCGCTGGCCGGGCAATGTACGCGAGCTTGAAAATGCGGTCGAGCGCGCCTGCATCCTATGCGAAGGTGGCCGCATTACCTCCTCCTGCCTCCCCCCCGCGGTCTGCCTGCTTGATAAAAGCTTTCCGGGCGAATCAGGTGGCGAAGAAAATCTTTCGATCAAAAAGGCCGAAGATATCATAGAGCGTGAACTGATCAGGAAAGCGCTTGCCAAGACCGGTGGTAATCGTACGCACGCCTCAAAAATACTTGAAATAAGCCACCGTTCCCTGCTGTACAAACTGAAGGAATACGGGATCGAGTAGTTTGCTGCCGCACTTTTTGATTATCAGCGATAAGCAAAAGTTGCAGGGTCTTCGGCCATAATCTTTCAAAAAGTATGAAAAAATTGCGTAGCCGGAAATTATTATGTTTATAAATGTAATGAAATTAGGGTATTGTGTCTGTTGGTAAAGCGGCACTGTTTTTGCTGTAATCCAAACAAACCTGTGACTTGAAAGGAATTATCCATGTTTAAAGAATTACTTATCTGCCTTTTTGTATCCCTGATGGTCGCCTCACCCTCGTTTGCCATGGCCAAGGAGGGATGCGGCGGCGTATGTGCAACCTGCCACTCCCTTACCGAGAAAGAGGCCACAGAAATTCTGAAAAAAACCGGTAGTACCGTTACCTCCGTCAAACAATCCCCTGCCAGAGGTCTTTTTGAACTGCTCGTGGAAAGGGAAGGTCAAAAAGGCATCATTTTGATGGATTATGGCAAGAAGCACCTGATTCAAGGAATGGTCGTTGACATTGAGACGCTGCAGCCGGCCTCAGCCCATCAGCAAAATCTCCCGCAGCCCAAACAGCAGACCTCGGTTGATGTAACAACAATTCCGGTAAACAATGCAATCATCATGGGCAATCCCAAAGGTTCCAAAAAGCTCTATGTCTTTACCGATCCGGATTGCCCCTACTGCCGGAAGGGGCATGTCGAGTTGCAGAAACTTGCTAAAATTGCCCCGGATGTAGCTATATACGTCATGCTCTTTCCGTTGCCGATGCACCCTGCAGCATACGACAAATCCCGCACCGTGCTTGAAACCATGAGTCGTGACCTGCTTGACAAGGTTTTTGAGGGCAAGGATGTTCCCAAGCCTACAAAAGAGAGCAGCAAGAAGGCCATCGACGAGATCGTTAAATTCGCCAATGCCAACGATATAAACGGTACCCCCACCATGGTCATGCCGGACGGGACGATTGAAGTCGGCATGCGGGATGCGGAGACGCTGAAGAAGATGCTGGAAGGGAAGTA